>DASWEH010000556.1:0-11739 GCA_036394895.1 Anaerolineales bacterium | reverse complement strand
CGTCAGGCGCGTGCGTCAATTGCGTAAGGAGGGCAGCACCATGCCGATCGCGAGCATTATCCTGGATGCTTCGATCGAGGTCCGCGGTGCCATTGTCTATGCTTCCCTCATCGAGATCTCCGCGTTGTTGCCAGTGTTCTTCATCAAAGGTGTCTCAGGCGCGTTTTTCCAGCCGCTTGCCACTGCCTATGTGGTGGCAGGGCTTGTCTCCCCATTGGTCGCGCTGACCGTCACGCCCGCGATGGTGTTGATCTTCATATCCAACGCGCCCATTGAACACCGCCAATCTCCGATCATTCCTATACTACACAGAGGCTATAACTGGGTGTTGGCACGGATCGTCCCGAGGCCGTGGGTTTCTTATGCAACGATCACCGTCATGGTGGTTGGCGCTCTCAGCGTCATGCCTTTCCTCGGACAGTCCTTATTCCCTGAGTTCAAGGAACGGGACTTCCTGGCGCATTGGATCACCAAGCCTGGCAGCTCGGTGATCGAAGAGCAGCGGATTGCAGCAAAATTTGGGAATGAGATTCGTGCCATTCCGGGCGTGCGAAACGTCGGAATTCACATCGGGCAAGCTTTGTTGGCTGATGAAACTGTCGGCGTCAATTTCGGTGAGAATTGGTTGAGTATCGATCCCAGCGCGGATTACGAGGAAACGCTAGGAGCTATCGAGGAAGTGGTCTACGGCTATCCCGGGCTCTTCCACAATGTGGAGACCTACCTCAATGAAAGGATCGAGGAGGTTCTTTCAGGAGCCAGCGAAAGTATTGTGGTCCGCATCTATGGGCCCGATCTGGCAGAGATTCATGCCAAGGCGGATGAGGTGGAGAAGGCTCTTTCCAAGGTGGATGGACTTGTGGATTTGCATGTGCAATTGCAATCCGAGATCCCTCAAATCCAGGTCAAGGTTGACCTGGCAGCCGCCGAACGCTATGGCGTCAAGCCGGGTGATGTGCGTCGGGCAGCTGCGACTATGGTAGCCGGCGAAGAAGTGGGAGATATCTTCAGAGATAGCAAAGCCTATGATGTGAACGTGTGGAGTATCCCGGAAGCGCGCAGTAGTCTCAGCAGTATTGAAAATCTACTGATCGATACTCCTAATGGCGGTCATGTGCGTTTGGGCGATGTAGCGGATGTGCATATCGCCTCTGCACAAAGTGTTATTTATCGTGATAACGCCTCGCGTCGCATCGATGTCAGCACGAATTTCGAAGGACGCGATCTGGGTTCCGTAGCGGCCGATGTTGACGCTGCGTTGAAGACCGTAGACTTCCCGTTGGGATATCATGCGGAAGTCCTGGGCGAATACGCGGAACGTCAGGCTGCCTCGCGCCAAATCATGATTGCTGGCCTCATCGTTGTCATCGGGATTTTCTTCCTGCTCTACACCTCTCTGGAAAATTGGCGCCTGGCAAGACTCACCTTCTTCACTTTGCCATGGGCCCTCGCGGGCGGTTTATTGGCGGCCTTCTTCACAAGCGATGGTGTGATCTCCCTCGGCTCGCTGATCGGTTTCCTCACCATTCTGGGAATTGCCACACGTAACGGCATCATGATGATCAGCCACTTCAAGCATCTGGAGGATGAGGAAGGCGTTCCGTTCGGACCTGAACTTGTGATCCGTGGCGCGCGTGAACGACTTGCCCCGATCCTGATGACGGCCCTGACGACTGGTTTGGCCCTGGTGCCTCTTGTCATTGCTGGTGATATCCCCGGGCAGGAGATTGAATTCCCAATGGCCATCGTGATTTTAGGTGGTTTGGCAACTTCCACCCTGCTCAACCTGCTTGTGGTACCAACTTTGTATCTACGGTTTGGCAAAGACCCCAAGGAACTCAAGGGTGCTCCTCAAGCCGCATGATAGAACTCGTAAGGTACTTACGGCAAAAAACGATTTCAGCGTCAAATTTAACACATCGGTGAATTCAGTTTGATATCAATAGACCGTAAGCCGCATCAATAAGCTTACGGTCTATTGATATAAAGATCAGGTTTTTTCAGAATAGGAGATTGAAATGCGGCGTTTTCACAATACAGTCGGGGCAGTCATCTTGTTTCTAATGATTTTGGTTTCGGCTTGTGCACCGAGATCGGAGCCGGTTATCAGCGAGGGTCCCCCTTTACCAGCTACCAGTGAGGAGACGGCGGAACCAGCTATGACGGAGGAGACCACGGAGCCAGCTGCCAGTGAGGAGGCCACTGAACCAGCTAGCAGTGATCAGTCTGCCGGGCCGCAGTTTCCAGACTTTGACCCAGCTAATTTCGAGAATTCGACGGATATCAACAACAAATGGATACCTATGAAGCCGGGCACATTCTGGGCGTATGAAGGGACGGCGATTGATGACGAGGGTAATAATATAGATCGTCGCATAGAGTTCACCGTCACTGACCTGACCAAAGAGATCCAAGGAGTAAATACGGTCGTTGGCTGGATTGCGGACTTTACTGATGGAGAGCTGGGTGAAAAAGAAATTGCCTTCTATGCCCAGGATAACAACGGGAACGTCTGGTACTTCGGCGAGCATCCGGAGGATTACGAGAATGGGCAGTTCATCGAAGCGCCAACTTGGATAGCGGGTTTTCAAGATGCCAAGCCAGGCATCGTGATGATGGCAAAGCCGCAGTTGGGGATGCCTAATGTCTATCAAGGCTGGGGGCCCGAGGTCGATTGGTCGGATTACGGGCGGGTGGAGCAGATGGGCCAGGAAAACTGTGTTCCGGTCGCCTGCTATAAGGATGTACTGGTGAACGCCGAAGCCAGCCTGACAGAACCGGGTGCCTTCCAGCTCAAATACTACGCGCCCAACGTAGGCGAAATTCGAATCGGCTGGAAAGGCGATGATCCAACCAAAGAAGAGTTGGAAATGGTTGAGTACAAGCAACTCAGCCCAGACGAACTGGCAGACGTGCATGCGCAGGCGCTTGAGTTGGAGAAGCATGCCTACGAGGTCAACCCGGATGCCTATGGCGAAACGACGCCAATGCAATAAATCTTATATGAGAAGCGATCAAAGTGTATGGGATGTTGTATGCTATCAACCATCCCACCCTCCCATACACGATTTCAACTCAGGCACAAAGGATCTTTGTGTAGAGTAAATAGTTGATCGAGCCGCAAAAAATTATTCGGTTTTGAGCTCCTGCTTTTACCGCTCGTCTCATTATTTACTAAATTTTTGAAAGTTATTTGCCGGCTAAAATTCAAAGTTCAAATTTAGTTAATTATGCGGCACTCTGTAGAAATATTATGAATCTGTACTGGCCTGTTATCTTAATTATCCTGCAACTCATTTTCCTGGAAGGCATTCTCTCCATTGATAATGCTGCCGTACTTGGCGTTCTGGTTTCCCCATTGCCAGATAATGAAGGGATTCCCTGGCCTGTTTGGCTGAAAAACGCAGGCAAACGCGTTCAGCCTTTGTTAGGTCATCAGCGCATTGCGGCCTTGCGTGTTGGGTTGTTGGGTGCGTACGTAGGACGGGGGGCCATGTTATTTCTGGCAAGCCTATTGATCAATAATTCCTGGGTCAGACTAGTCGGCGCTGCCTATTTAATTCGTCTGGCGTTCGATGAGCTAGGGGATTTAACGCCGGATGAGGAGACGGAAGAGGAAAGGCACAAGGCGCTCCATCCATCGTTCTGGGGGATTGTGCTTACGGTTGAGATCATGGATTTGATTTTCAGCATCGATAATGTGATTGCGGCAGTATCCTTATCAAACCAGTTGTGGGTTGTATTGCTCGGTGTAGGCATAGGGATTCTGATGATGCGCTTTGCCGCCGGGATCTTTAGTTACGCGATCATCCGCGAGCCTATTCTAAAAGAAGCGGCTTACATCCTGATCCTCAACATTGGCGTTCAATTGATGATGGAGGGATTGTGGGGAGTTAAAATATCCGACCTGACGCGGTTTGCGATCTCAGCCGGAATTATTGTGCTTTGCCTAGCGTATGCTCATGTTTCCTTTCTTCAACGATTCCAGTTTGTTCTCAAGTGGATCGCGAAGGGCATGGGATTTGTCAACAGCCTGCTCGATTGGATTCTCTTGCCGATCAAAACAGCATTTATGCTTTCCGTAAACGTGATGCGAAGTTCTCCCGACTCACAGCCTATATCCGGCGAAGACTGACCGTGAAAGTATGCAGATTCATTAAGAAAATCGTAAGAATTCGTTTAGAGTCTCTTAAGAGCAAATGGTTATGATAACAATAAGGATTATAGACCTTAATTATCTTATTTTAAACAAGCTCTTATTCAACAAGGATTTATCATCGCTACCTTGACTGGGCCATCATGATTCAAAACGTTCGCAATATTTTCTTCATCCTCATATTGATACTGTCTGTTCTCTTTGTGCCTGCATTATTGGGGACAAGCGTTATTGACGTACAGGAAGAGGATGACCTTACGGATACGGAGGATGATAACTTTTCCGTTATAGATTTTCCCCCATCTTGGATTCGAATCCCGATTCATCAAATGTCAGTTTTATTGAGGCTGGGGATATCTATATTTGCTTTATGTGTAGTGTATCTGGGCGGCCGCTCAAAACACCGTCGCTTCAATGATCGCACCCTCGATCATGTTAATGCTTTAATATCCTATCCCTTTTTAAAGACGGCTCTATTTATTAGAGCCGTCTTTCATTTCCTGTTCCTCACTCTTCATTTAAGTTATCCAAATCGATATTTGGTTAATCGTTATTCTCCAATCCTTATTCCCAACTCAAGGAGGTACTAAGTTATGATGCGTTCGATTGTAGGAGCAAGTATGAAGTTTCAGTTCCTGGTGATTACGATTGCCATCGCTCTGATGGCGTTCGGTGTCACCAAACTCCGCGGGATGCCAGTTGATGTCCTGCCGGAATTTTCCCCACCCTATGTGGAGATCCAGACTGAGGCGCTGGGCCTCTCTGCAAAGGAAGTGGAACTAATGATCACGGTTCCAATGGAGCAGGACCTGCTGGCCGGTGTGGCGTGGCTGGATGTTGTTCGCTCCGAGTCGGTGCCCGGACTTTCTTCCGTGCTTGCTTACTTTGAGCCCGGAACCGATCTTTTCCGTGCCCGTCAAATGGTGGCTGAGCGTATTTCGCAGTCGGCGGTGGGTTTGCCTCATGTTTCGAAACCACCGACGATGATCCAGCCTTTGTCCTCAGCAAGCCGGTTCATGATCGTGGGGCTCTCCTCTAAGGATCTGTCTCTGATCGATATGTCCGTGCTCGCTCGCTGGACGATTGCGCCTCGGTTGATGGGTGTCCCCGGCGTGGCGCATGTAGCGATTTGGGGCAACCGCGATCGACAGCTTCAAGTGCTGGTTGACCCGGAGCAATTGCAAGCCAAAGGCGTTACGTTGAACCAAATTATTGAAACCACCGGGAATGCATTGTGGGTTTCGCCATTGACATTCCTGGAAGCCTCCTCACCCGGTTCCGGCGGCTTCATTGATACCCCCAACCAACGACTTACCGTCTGGCATGTTTTGCCGATCTCTTCCCCTGAAGAATTGGCGAAAGTCCCGATAGAAGGTTCAGATGGATTATTCCTGGGCAATGTCACGAATGTGGTGGAAGATCATCAGCCATTGATTGGTGATGCGGTCATCAATGACAGCGCCAACCTGCTGCTGGTTGTTGAAAAACTGCCTGAAGTTAATACACTGGAAGTGACCCGCGATGTGGAACAAGCCCTTGCCGCATTACAACCCGGTCTTCCTGGCCTTGAGTTTAATGCCACGCTCTTCCGGCCGACAACTTATATCGAGATGGCAATTGCCAATCTGACTCAGTCTCTGATCATTGCCGCACTCTTGGTTGTGTTAGTCCTTGGCGCTTTCCTTTATGGATGGCGCACTGCGTTGATCAGCCTGGTGGCAATTGTGGTTTCCCTGTTCGCGGCCCTTTTCGTTCTCTACCTGCGAGGCGCAACGCTTAACTCAATGGTTCTGGCAGGATTAGTGATCGCGCTGGGCATCGTCGTTGACGATGCGGTCATCGATGTGGAAAACATCATGCGGCGTCTGCGCCAGAATCGCCAGGAGGGTGGACTTCGACCGGCGGAAAATGTCATCCTGGCAGCCACAGCAGAGATGCGCAGTTCGATTTTCTTTGCCACACTCATTACATTGCTGGCGATCGTGCCGGTCTTCTTTATGGAAGGCATGTCTGCTGCGCTCTTCCAACCGCTGGCAATCTCTTATGCACTCGCAGTGTTGACTGCCATGGTTGTCGCGCTGACAGTTACCCCAGCACTGAGCTTTATGCTTCTCTCCAAGAGACAGATGAGTGTCAGTGAGTCTCCATTGATCGCACGGCTGCAAAGTGGCTACGAGCGGACGCTGGAACGAACAGTCAAAAGCCCAGGTCTTGCAAGTGCCATCGTGATTGTTCTGATTGTGGCTGGACTCGTGATCACCCCATTCCTCAAGCGAGACCAACTCCTGCCGTCCTTCCGCGAGCCGTATCTTACGATCAAGCTGGAGGGCGCGTCCGGCACTTCTCATCCCGAAATGAGTCGGATTGTCTCGCGCATGAGTAGTGAAATGCGGGATATTGCCGGTGTGAGCGATGTCGGTGCCCATGTGGGTCGGGCTGTGTATGGAGATCAGGTAGTAGGAATCAATTCCGCTGAGCTATGGATCAGCATCGATCCAAAAGCCAACTACGACTCCACAGTTTCTGCCATCCAGGGGACAGTAGATGGTTATGCCGGTTTAGTCCGCGAAGTACGGACGTACACGCAGCAAATTCTCAGCCAGCCGCTGCGGTCAAGCACGAGTGATGATGTCACCCTCCGCCTGTATGGTGAGGATCAGAAAGTTCTACGTGCGGAAGCTGCCAAGCTTGAGAAATCGCTCACAGGAACCAGCGGCGTTGTCAACTCACATGTGATTCTGCCTGCTGATGAACCTACCCTAGAGATTGAAGTGGACCTTGCCGCGGCTCAAAAGTATGGCATCAAGCCTGGTGAAGTACGCCGCACAGCCGCTGCACTGCTTTCCGGTATTTTGGTTGGCAACCTTTTTCAGGAACAGAAGGTGTTCGATGTTGTTGTATGGGGCGAACCTGAACTGCGTGACAGCATTTCCGATATTCTCAATATGCCAATCCAGACGTCTGATGGTAATCAAGTCCTGTTGAAGGACGTGGCTGACATACGGATCGCGGCCTCTCAGACTGTGATTCGTCATGATGCCATGTCTGCCTACGTAGATATTGGCTTCACAGTGCAAGGGCGAAATGCAAGTGTTGTAGCGAGTGACATCCAGGCGAAGGTGAAAAATTATGCCTTCCCATTCGAGTATCACGCTGAAGTGTTAAGCAATACTGCCGTAATCCAGGCAAGCCAGCAGCGCCTCCTCATCACGGGATTGATCGCGTTGATCGGGATTTTCCTGCTGCTGCAGGCCTCTGCTCGAAGCTGGCGCATGGCAATTGCAACCTTGTTGATCCTACTTGCATCGTTGGCAGGTGGAGTGGTTGCTGCGTCCCTGACCAATTCATCACTTTCGGTCGCCGCGCTGTTTGGATTGCTTCCGATCCTGGGAATTGCAGCTCGCAATAGCATCATGCTGATCAGTCACTATCAGCATATCGAAATCGAGGAAGGCAAACCGTTTGGTCCTGAACTGGTTTTACGTGGTTCGCGCGAACGCGTTGCACCGACCTTGATGACTGCACTGACGACAGGTCTAGCCGTTTTGCCCTTCGTGCTCACCGGCAATATTCCTGGACAGGAGATCGTGTTCCCCATGGGAATCGTTATCCTGGGTGGTTTGGTCACTTCGACCCTGGTCAATCTGTTTGCCCTGCCCGCTTTGTACCTGCGCTTTGGTGCCAGCCGTGAATCTGAACTCGGCTTCCAGCGCGCGGATGTTCCAGCAGTGGCAGCCTACGACTAGAAACTTTAATGATGACTGAGAGCAAAATACAAAATGGTTACAGATCATTATTCCATGAAAATAAGCTCCCAGCCTGATGTCTTGGTGGCAGAAGATTTGCGGAAGTCATATGGACCCAGGCGCGCGCTTCAAGGATTAACGTTTTCCTTGAAGGCTGGACGAATCCTCGGATTCCTGGGTCCTAATGGCGCCGGCAAAACAACTTCCATCCGTATCCTTACAACTATGCTGGAACCTGATTCGGGTCACTTTGTCATCGATGGCGTTAGTTCCAAGTATCCAGAGCAGATACGTCGCAAGATCGGGCTAATGCCAGAAAACCTGGACTTTCCCAGACAAATGACCGGATTGGAGTATCTAACTTATTACGGTCAACTGCATGGCTTGACAGATTCCGAAGCCAGGCAAAATGCTCAAATTCTTATCCAGGATGCTGGGCTGCATCAACGATCGAAATCGCTGATCGGTTTATACAGTCATGGAATGCGGCAAAGGCTCGGAATTGCATGTGCCTTTGTTAATGATCCGGTCGTGGTTTTTCTGGATGAACCAACGCTTGGGTTAGACCCACGCGCTCAGCAGGAATTGCTCGAACTGATTCAGCAGATCGCGCGTGAGCGAAACACTGCGGTCGTTTTGTGCAGTCCCCTTCTAACAGAGATTGAACGCGTATGTGATGATGTGGTGATCCTGAACCTTGGACAGGTTGTGGCTAGAGGTTCTGTAGAGGAAGTCATTGCTCGAGTCCAGAGAACTATTACACTACAAAATTGCATGCGCGTTCAGGTTCCTTCAGCTGCCGTCCTTGAAGCACGACAAGTTCTGGATGGAATGCCAAATATCCTGAAACTGACTCATGTAGATGAAGCCAAGGGCTGGTTGGAAATGGAACTTGTTCCAGGCTCCAATAGTAGCTCCGTAAATACCTATCAGGTCAACAGGATTTTGAGGGCGCTGATCCGTGCAAAAATCCCGATTATGAGCTTTGCACCGGAAGAAGGACGCTTGCAGGATATTTTTCTGAATTTCGCGAAGGATGCGATCACATGAATAATGTCACGCTTCGAGCGAGAAACAGCAATTTAAGTCTAATCAATTATTTCTATATTTTGAATGGAGGTATCTCATGAAACAAATTAATCGTTGGATCATCTTGGTTTTGATCCTTGCCAGCCTGCTCTCAGCCTGTGCGCCGAAAGCAAGCTCATCTACGAAAGTCAGTCCGGTCAGCCTCGAGCCGATCGAAGGAACAGACTTCCAGCGCGTGATCCTGACCGAAAAGGCTGCTCAACGGCTCGACATCCAGACAGCCGAAGTGAGCGGGCTCTCGATCCCCTATGCTGCCGTAATTTACGACACGGAAGGTAATACCTGGGTTTACACAAATCCTGCACCCCTGACCTTCCTTCGAGCACCCATCTTTATCGACCATATCGAAGGTGATCAGGCGGTTTTATCCCAGGAACTTGACTCAGGTACTGCGGTTGTGACGCTGGGCGTGTCCGAGTTGTATGGCGCCGAAACCGGAGTTTCCAAATAATTGCACCAGGAGGTGCCACATGCGTTGGATTGTTGCAGCAAGTTTGCGTTACCGCTATCTAATTGTGTTTATGGCCGTGGTGCTGATGGCCTTCGGTATCAGTCGGCTGACGAACTCGGCGGTGGATGTATTTCCCGAGTTCGCTCCACCCAAGGTGGAAGTTCAGACGTTGTCCACAGGTCTCTCGGCTTCCGCGGTTGAGGAATTGGTAACAGTTCCACTTGAACAGGCGCTCTACGGTGTGCCGGGCTTGGATATCATGCGTTCCCGTTCCGTGCCTGACCTTTCGGATATTGTCCTCATTTTCAAACCAGGAACTGATTTGATCAAGGCTCGCCAGTTGGTGAACGAACGCCTTCAGTCGGTTTACCCCACCCTGCCAACCTGGGCTGCTCCGCCTGTCATGATTCAGCCTCTCTCGTCAACCAGCCGCGCGATGAAGATCGGGATTTCCTCTGATACGATCGACATAAAGGATTTGTCGATGGTTGCCTACTGGAAGATCCGTGCCCGCCTGCTCGAAGTCCCGGGTGTGGCAAACGCTCCGATCTGGGGCGAGCGGATCAAAATGCCGCAGGTACAGGTTGATCTTGAAAAATTGAACACGTACGGTGTGCCTCTTGAAGAGGTCATGGATGTGACTGCGGATGCCCTGGATGTTGGACTGTTACAGTTTTCGGAAGGATCGGTCATCGGCACTGGCGGGTTTATCGATACCCCGAATCAGAGAATTGGGATTCGCTCTGTTCTGCCTATCGTCACGCCGGAAACTTTGGCACAGGTCCCAATCAATGATCGCAAGAAAGCCGACGGCACCGCTCTGACGTTAGGCGATGTGGGCAATGTGGTCTGGGATACCTGGCCGCTCTTTGGAGATGCTGTCATCGATGGCGGCCCCGGCCTAATGATGATTGTCGAGAAATTGCCCTGGGCAAACACGCTGGATGTCACGCGCGGCGTCGAGGAAGCGATCGATCAGATGCGACCCGGGCTACCCGGAGTCAAGATCGATACTACGATCTTCCGCCCCGCGACCTTCATCGATAACTCTATCCACAACCTTACTTCATCGTTGCTCATTGGCGCTGTTCTAGTCATCATTATCTTGCTCTTCTTCCTTTACGAATGGCGGGTGGCTCTGATCAGTGCCACCATCATCCCTCTCTCGTTAATGGCTTCGTTGCTCGTCCTTAATCTGCGTGACGTTCCTATAAATGTCATGACGCTGGCCGGGTTGTCTATTGCGATCGGCGCGGTCGTTGACGATGCCATTGTGGATGTTGAAAACATTGTGCGTCGCCTGCGCCGGCTTCGCAAAGAGGGCAGTACCCAATCGACGGCGAGCATCGTTTTGGAAGCTTCCATCGAAGTGCGCGGTGCGATCGTCTACGCCTCGCTGATCGAAATTTCAGCATTGATGCCAGTCTTCTTCCTGCAGGGTCTCTCAGGTGCATTCTTCTTCCCATTGGCAACTGCCTATGTGGTGGCAGGATTGGTTTCTCCTATTATCGCCCTGACTGTCACGCCAGCAATGGTCTATATCCTCCTGTCGAATGCGCCCATCGATCACCGCCAGTCTCCCATTATTCCATGGCTGCACAAGATTTATGACCGTGTTTTGGGTCGGACTCTTCGCACACCCAGCCTGGCGTACGGCACTGCCAGTGGCATCGTTCTGGCCGGTCTTTTCGTGATGCCTTTCCTTGGACAGGAACTGCTTCCTTCGTTCAAAGAGCGTGACTTCCTGATGCACTGGATCACCAAGCCTGGTACCTCGCACCCGGAAATGTGGCGCATTACTGCCCAAGCTTGTAACGAACTGATGACCATTCCCGGCGTGCGGAACTGCGGTTCTCATATTGGTCAAGCCATGAGTGCGGATGAACCCTATGGCATCTATTTTACAGAGAACTGGATCAGTGTTGATCCTTCCGTAGACTATGATAAGACGCTGGCTGCTGTTCAAGAGACAGTAGATGGCTATCCTGGTTTAGTGCGCGATGTCCAAACCTATCTGAAGGAAAGAATCAGGGAGGTGCTCACCGGCTCAAGCGATACGGTGGTCATCCGTATCTACGGTCAGGAGCTGGAGGTTCTCCGTGAAAAATCAGATGAAGTGCTGGCTGCCCTGGAAGGGATCGAAGGGATCGCGGATCTGAAAAAGGAACTCCACATGGAGACGCCTCAGGTGGAAATCGAGGTTGATCTGGCGAAAGCTCAGCAGTATGGTCTCAAACCAGGTGATGTCCGCCGCGCATCAGCCTTCCTGTTGCAGGGCGAAGAGGTGGGTGACATTT
>DASWEH010000555.1:0-10964 GCA_036394895.1 Anaerolineales bacterium | reverse complement strand
ACGTTTTGCCAGGTCTACACTTGCCTTGTTGATCTGGACGACGTGATCCTCCAATCCATGTTTGGCGAGTTTGAAACGGTTTGCTCCGAAGGTGTTGGTGATGATCAATTGCGCGCCGGCTTCGATATAGGCACGATGGATCTCGGCCACTGCAGAGGGTCTGGTGAGGTTGAGCTCATCAAAGCATTTTTCAAAGCCAACGCCGTGAGCATGCAGCATGGTTCCCATCGCACCGTCGGCAAGGATGGCACCCTTAGAAATTAATTCAGTGAAACTGGATTTTGTCATTATCACACCTTATCATTCTTTCATTATTATTCTATTCGATAAAAAGGGTCAAGAGAAATATCGTATTGCAACCAGAATCCATAGCCCTATGACCGCTGCGATTGTTTCTGGCACCGATGCAATGATGGCAAGCAATACCCCGCCCCAGGAATAAAACAACACATAGGGAGAAAGGCAGGGAGAAGCGGCCATGGCATATTCGATTTTTCGTTTGCGAATGGCTGTTACAAATAATGTCAGACCAGCCGGGATGGAGAGAGGCCATAAACTTGCATTAAACCACACGTCACTGGTTACTCGAAGGGCATCCAGCGGCCACAGTCCGAATATCGCAAACGAGAGCAGAAGCACGATCGTAAAAGGAAGGAAGGTTGTCAACACTTGTTTCCAACCACCCTGACGCCAGGCTTCAATTAACCAAAATGGGGCAACAGCAATTCCGATTTGAGGTTTGATGGCAATGAAAAATAGCCCAATTTGAGGAGGAAAAACGAACCCCAGAATAGCCAGCCAATCGACATTGCCGTTGAGAAGCACGTGCATCACCAGTGGCGAAATAAGCAGGAAGACAATTGCGATGGGTTTCGCTCCAAGTCGATGAGCGACATATGCATACGCTGCTAATCCGCAAAAGATTAGCATCACTCTGCCAACAGCTTCAGGCAGCAGTGCGAGGGGAGCTAACATAATCAGCGCCCAGGGTGCATGAACTACATAAACCTTGCCATATGGCGATTCTCCCGAAAGAAGAGTTAATGCCGCTGGGCGGAATGTGATCGACCAATCAATAGCAGGTGGAACAAACGGTGCGGCAAGAAAACTCAATAGGAGTGCCACTCCGATAATTGCTAAAGCAGTGAGTATTTTTTGTAACCTGGTGTTGGTCTTGATTTCCATTTATGGTAGCCTTTTGATGACTTGCTGGTTATTTACAATCGCTGTTGTAGCTTGTTGGAAAGAATAAACATACAACAGGCTCGCTTCTTTACGGTTCTCTAAGGATAGCAAACACGGCGCCTTCGCGTATCACCGCATAAACAATTGGCGCTTCTGGAAAGGAAGTCTTTTCCAAGTTATAACGGGCGAGCGTCACTACCACATCATAATGGTCCGCTCGTTCCGCTTCTTGAGGAGAAAAAATATGCAGGTCCGGACGGGCAAATCGATTGAAGAGGTGCGCAGGTCCATCCACCCAGACATTTGCATTCGGCGATGCAATGCGGTTCGCTTCGTTTGCTGCTTCACGATACGACGTTCCCCAGTAATCCAATTCAAAGTGATCCACTACTCCCTTTGCGCCGCCGACGAATTGATTGTAGTAAACGTATTCGTACGGATGTAGTCTTATCGATGCGACCAGACCGGGCAGAAGTATCAAAGCGATCAATAAGCCCTGGGATACCGGCTTTCGAATTTGATCGAAAGCCAGTCCTGCCATAAAAAAGATGGGTGGCACGATAAAGAAGCATTGGCGAAAATTGTCGTACAGCGTCGGACGCAAGATCACGAAGGTGAGGAGAGGTAGGATGAACCAGACGCAGGTCAATGCCAGCAGTTCGCGGTTTTCCACTTGCTTCTTGACCAAGCCGAAAACGGCTGCCGTCAAACCAACAAAGAACAACAACCAAACCGGTTCCGTCAATTGGATCGCCAGAAATGTTGGCACATAGTTGGCTGGCAGATCGTTGGCTGGATATGTCTTTCCATTGAATAGAACATTACCTGGCCAGGGATGCTTGGCCATCACTTGCACAGTCTCGAAAAAATGACCAATAGGATTGGGCCAAAGATAGGGCCAGGTGAGATACATCGCAAGGATGGCAATCAAGGCATAGATGGCGATCACCAGCCAGGCTTTCCTGCCGGACTTCCACAAAATATAGCCTGCGACGAGAATCCCAGCCCATGTGCCAAAGATGCGAATCGAGACTGCCAAGCCCAGGATCATTCCAGCCGGAAAAATAATGCCAATTCCCTGCAGCGCGATGGGAAAATTGCGCCGATAAATCCAAAATAGAATTCCGGTACCAACCAAAAAATAAATCAGCCGCGCCCGCAGGAAGAACACGAAGAATTTTTCAACATAGATTTCGGGCGGGACTCGGAGCACTCGTGGCACAATTCGCGTGATCAATGAAGGTTCGCCGTTTGCCGCGGCGCGGACGGCGTTGTCAAGCCACTGATGAATGATTGGAGTTCCGCCAAAGAGAATAACCATTGAAGCACACCAGAGCAGAATTGCAGTGATCAATAAGAGTCGCGTATGCTGCGGCAGTCCGCTCCAGGCTGTGGAGATGGATTTGAAAACGGAATCAACTCCAGGCCCAAAAATCGAATCGTGCATTCTCATCCCGAGATAAACACTCAACAGGAAAAGTGAGAGGAGAGGAATATCTTTGGGGTTGATGAAGGCATGTCCCCAGAAGACGGGCTGGGTGAGGAAAAGAAGAGTTGCGCCAAAGGCAGCATTTCGACTCATCCAACGAGCGGCAAGGAGGTAGAACGCCCACATTCCAATCAGGAACGTGATGAAATAGACGAAGTGCTGTATGTCCACTGCCTGCATATTGGGAAAGATTTGTGTCCCCACTTTTTTGACAAGGGTTGTGAACATCATGAAAGCAGGACCATAGTTCTCGAAATGGTCACCCGTAACGGGAATCGTACCATGCTGGGGCCACGTGATGTACGCCTCGAGCGAGTCGGATGCGTAATCGTATAACTTCAACTCATCCCATGACTCACCATACTGACGCGTGATCAATATGCCAATGAGGGTCAGGACTACAAGCAACAATCGAAATGCATGGTCTTTGATGGCTTGATTCAACATCGGTCTTCTATTGCTTCGGAAATTCCGATATTCATGTGAGATCGTTGCCACCCAGCTTGCATGCTTCGAATTGTTTAAAGTGGTGAATATCCAATTTGTGCAACTCATATCGAACCAATACCCCTAAAATACCAAGTCCATACATAATGCTTCGCCTCAAGTTGATCGATGATGCTTCTGGAAAATAGCGTGTGACGATTGGAACCTCTCGAAATGTTAAGTTGCAGGCCATACCTTGTGCAATGATTTCTGTGTCGAACACAAAATCATCACTATTTTCCTCATACTGCACGGTTTGAAGATATTTTCTTGAATACGCCCTGAATCCCGAATGGATTTCTGTCAGATAACGGCGAAAAACAATGTTTGCCAGGGCTGTCAAGATCACATTGGCGATATATTTCCAAATCGGCATGCCCCCTTCAAGGGGCTGACCTCCCAACATCCGGGAACCAAAAACAGCATCAGCTTTTCCTCGAATGATTGGCCAGACCAGATCCGGAATGACGACAGCATCGTACTGGTGATCGGGATGAAGCATGACCACAATATCTGCTCCGACCTCCAGAGCTTTTTGATAACAGGTTTTCTGATTGCCACCATAGCCTTTGTTTTTCTCATGTTGAAAGACATGGAGACCGGCCTGCCTGGCAAGCTCAACCGTATTATCCTTGGATGCGTCATCAACAAGAATGATGTGTCTCCGAAATTCTTGAGGAATTTCATCCAGCGTCCTGTTTAACGTCTTGGCTGCATTATAGGCAGGAAGAACAATCACGATTTTTGCGTTATCTGGAAGCATTTGTCGCCTCATTGAAATCATAAACGAGACATCGATAGGCTTGCTTTGCTAGCTATCACATAGCTTTCATCCACCTGGTCATGTTTGGCTTGCGGAAGATGCACAATGATCATAATGGGCATCCCTACTTCATACTGGCATTCTTCACGTCTTTTGCCGTCGCCAACACAGTGCCATCACGTTCGATGACGACCAAATTGCTTATCTCCGGATACATGGGCCCAATCTTTCCTCGGGTGACTTGGACGATGTAATCGTATCCATGATCCAGGTCAAGGATGCTGTTGATAGGTTTATCCACGACCAGGTCGGGGCGTGCATACCTGGCAAGAAGTCCAGCAGAGCGTGTGACCACTATGAGCGCTCCCGGTCGGGCAACTTCGTTCAACTCCAGCGCCATCTCGCGCAGGGAAATGCGCCAGTAATCCAGCTCATAACGATCCAAAGCGCCTACCGGTCCGCCCACCAGTGAATTATAGTAAACGTACTCGTAGGGATACAGTTTTACAGTGGAAATAACACCGGGCAAGGCGATCACTGCAATCAACAATACTCGTGCCCAACTTTGGACTATTTTGCTGAAAACCAGTTCCAGGGCTGGTGTAGCCAACATGAACATGCCAGGGATCAGGAATAGGGCTTGGCGAAAGTTATTGTAAAGCGGCGAGTTTAACAGGATCAACCCGAAAAGAGGCAAAGCAAATCCCAGGCCGATATAAAGAAGCAGGTCTGTCCGTATGCGACCACGCAGAAGCTGCCAGCCCAGGATACCCAGCCCAATATAGATTGCTAAAAGTAATGGCTCTGTGAATTGAATATTCAACAAGACTGGCAAATAGGAACGAGGCAGGTCACTTGAACCATACAACTGTCCATTGAAAAGCACGCGCCCCGGATAATTAGGAAAGTTTGCGAGCAGACCGAGACCTTCCAGGTAACGCTGGATTGGCGCTCCCCACAGGCGAGGCCAGGCGAGGTAAGTCACGATCCCTGCCACTAAGAAATAGGCAATGGCTGTTGTCCATGACTTGGAGCGGACCTTTGCGAACAGGTAGAGGAAAACAATCATGCCAGCCCATGGGGCAATGGCACGCACCGCCGTCGCTAGTCCCAAAGCAATGCCGGCAAGGATCACGCGTCGATTGAGCAGTGCCCGGAAAAGCTCAGCGAACCAGATTTTCAATGAGTTCAAATCTAGAGAACTTCGCAGCGATCTTGCCCAGCTCGCAATATGCTCCCGGAATGGAGGCCGTTGTTTCCATCCGTTGCGCAGGAAGGTCGATAGGGTAATATGATTGAGCGTAAGACCAAAATAAATCGTGGAAAAAAGCACACTTGCAACCAAAATGGTGCGTTTGATGCGGCGGAATAGCCTCAGCGCCTTGATGACATAATCCTCTCCTGATATTTTGGAGGAATGACTCGCGACAGAGTCGAATATTTGTCCCGCCCATGCATCCGGTTTGGCATTGTAGAAGAACGTGACCATTTGTTCGATAAGAGAGTTAATTTGATGGGAAAAGATAAAAAGCGACGATGTGATTCCCAGTATCAAAGCAATGGAAATAAGAAATTTCTTTTGCCGCTGCGAATCCACTGCCTCGAATTTTCGGGTCAAGACTTCAACAGGGCTCTCCAACGAAACGAACGATTCTTCTGCTTTGACACTGTCCACGAGATAAAACCCCGCCACAAAACTTAGAGTGAAGAGAAACATGAAAGGCATGTCTTTTGGATTGATGAAGGCATGTCCCAGCAGCAGAGGCTGAGTGCTAAAAAGGACAAGGATCGCCCAGGCTGTCCATTTGTTGAACCAGCGTTTCGTCAGCCAATATAGGCATAAACCCGTCAATTGGAATGTGATGAAGTAAGAGAAATGCCAAAGGTCAGGCGTAAATATATTTGGGAATAGGCGTTGAATGAGCCCGATCAGGATACCGGCAATGGTGATGAACGCTGGGCCATGGCCGTCGAACGTTGGATTATAGGCTGGCTCGTACAAAGTTCCAAAGAAGGATGGATAAGCATCCAATGTGTCGGCTGCGTATCGAAAGTTGTTAGGCTCATCAACGCTCATGCCATACTCGTGAACGGTCAATGCCCCGATGATCAGGCTCGCAATAAACCATACGAGAAGTAATGTTTTCTCGAGGCGAATCATTATAGAATCGGTCACGTTACAACCTTCATTGCAACTTGAATCGATGAGACAAATCTATGCCAGTCATCAAGACTCAGATTGTACTATCAGCGTTCTGTCCACCAAAGAGTAAGTTGCCCTTTCTCTATGGCTTTTGCAAAGTCCAGTTTTAAGACTCTTTGTACACGGACTTCACGGAGTGGACGGAGTTTTTTCCGTCTTTTCAGGGCAGGATCCGTGTTGTCTGTGGGCTCCGTGTACAAAAAAGGATTTTGTCAAGCGACGTTGCAAAAACTATAACCCTTTCTCTCATTACCTCATCAATTGTTCCACGCGCGATTCACCCACACTGTAATATTTTGCCTGCGGATGGTGGATGATAATCGCAGCCGTGGCCTGTTCTGGAATCAACTGATATGCTGCGCTAAGCGTCATGCCGAGTTCCGTTTCCACAGCGGGCAGCAGTTCAAATACTTTCTTGTGATCTTCGAGTTCGGGAATGGCAGGATAGCCCCATGAGTAACGCTTGCCTTGGTTTTCAGGGATGCCCATTTCGCGGCGGATGTGTTCATGTAAATAATCAGCGGTCGCTTCTGCAGTCTGAACACCGAGACCATGTGTAAAATAGGCTTCGGTGTAATCATTTGCAGCTTGCAGTTTCTCAAAACGTTCGGTCGCTTCGTGCCCAACGGTGACGACCTGGAAAGCAACCACATCCATCTGACCCGATTCAACCGGGGCGAAGTAATCGGAAAGTGCCAGATGTTCGTCATAGGGTTGGCGTGGGAAAGTGAAACGAGTCAGAGTTTCATCTAGGTTTTCTGGGTTATAGATGATAAGTTCATTGCCCTCGGATTGGCAGGGAAACAGTCCGTACACAGCTTGCGGATTCAGCCATTTTTCGCGTAAGGCTTCGCGTTTCATCTTGTCGAGGCGCGCATCGAATTCCGCTTTCAACTTAACCCAGTCTTCGCCATGAGTGTTCTTCGCTCCCCAGGAGAGGCGATAGAGTTCATTGATGTTGAGATGAGTGAGAACAATTTCGAGCGGCATGTTCTTGACAACGCGCATACCAAACTTCGAGGGAGGAAGGGTAAGGGGCGAAGGTTGAACGTTGGAACGTTGAACGTTTGAACGTTCTGTAACTTTTGTGTTTGTACGTCCCAATTCCATATCCGCTTCTTTGCGGACTTTTTCGAGCAAAGCAGGCTTGCGTTTTGTGTCTATAATTTGGTCCATTGTTTCGAGACCTTCGAATGCGTCCTTGCAGTAAAAGACACCAGGGTCGTAGAAGTCTCCACTTTCGGTTTGGAGAATGCGGCGCCCGAAGCGACGATTGATCGCCGCGCCGCCAATGAGCACGGGTATTTTATGTCCTCGGCGATGCAGTTCGTTCACGATCAAAGGCATTTGCTTGGAGGTTGACACAAGCAACGCGGATAAGCCAATCGCGGTGGCGTTGACTTCAACGGCTTTGGTGATAATCGTCTCCGCGGGGACCTGCTTGCCCAGATCGATCACAGTGTAGCCGTTGTTAGCAAGAATGGTCTTGACGAGGTTCTTGCCAATATCATGCACATCCCCGTAGACTGTTGCGATCACAACTGTGCCTTTGGTGACGCCTTCCATCTTTTCAAGATAATTTTCGAGATGGGCAACGGTCTTCTTCATCGCTTCCGCCGATTGAAGCACGAAAGGCAGGATTAATTCACCCGCGCCGAACTTGTCACCAACTTCTTTCATGGCAGGAAGCAGAACGTTATTCAGTGTATGAACAGCGGTTTCATGTTTCGTTGGGAAATCACCACGGTTGATGATTTCATCAATATCCGCCTCCACACCTTCTTTGTGGCGGTGGACGATTTTCCAATGTAGACGTTGTTCAGGAGTCATGCCCTCAGTGGGGTCAGCGAGGGAGGATTCGGTAGTGGGCGTGACCTTTTCGTAGTATTCAATGTAACGCTGTAATGCATCTTCGCGGCGATTGAAGATCAAGTCTTCGGCGAGATCTTTCTCTTCCTGTGGGATATCAGGGTAAGCAGTGACGTGCGCCGGATTCACAATTGCCATATCCAAACCAGCCTGCATGCAGTGATAGAGCATGACCGAGTTCAGTACAGGTCTCGCGTGGGGTGCAAACCCAAAGGAGAGATTACTGACGCCGAGTGAAGCCATCACGCCAGGCAGGTTTTGCTTGATAAGCCGAATGCCCTCGATGGTCTCAATCGCAGAGTCGATAAATTCCTGGTCGCCTGTTGCCAGCGTGAATGTCAGCGCGTCGTAAACCAAATCTTCGGGCTTGAGTCCGTGGTCGTTGACGGCGATATCATAGATGCGGTTGGCGACTTCCAGTTTTTTCTCGCGAGTCTTTGCCATGCCGTTTTCATCAATGGTCAACACAATGATTGCGGCATTGTGTTCTTTTGCCAAAGCAAAAACTTTATCCGCTTTGGTGCGACCTGCTTCAAGATGAGTCGAGTTGATCAAGCAACGTCCAGGCGCGGTCTTCAACGCGACTTCGAGGACATCGAGTTCAGTGGTGTCGATCACGAGCGGAACATCGACGCCCATTTCAAGTTTCTTGACAACCTTGCGCATGAGCTCCACTTCGTCGGGGCGTTCGGTGACGGCGCAGGAAATGTCAAGGGCATGCGCGCCGAAGTCCACTTGTTCGCGGGCAATCTCCAAGATGCCATCGTAATCTTCTTCGAGCAGGAGTCGCTTGAACTTGCGCGAGCCTTGGGCGTTGCATCGTTCGCCAAGCAGAGTTGGCGGAGGATCCTGTCGCATCAGAGTCGCGGACATGGCGGAAGCAAGCTTCGGATCCGAATGAACCGGGCGGTCAGGGTGTGGATGCGCGTTAAGTTTATCCACCAATAATTTCAGGTGTTCGGGAGTTGTACCGCAGCATCCACCGACGACCGAAATATTGTGCTTGGTCACGAATTCATACAGGTCGTTCGCAAACGGTTCGGGTTCGAGCGGATAGACTGCCTGTCCATCCACATTGAGCGGAAGTCCCGCGTTGGGGATGCATGAAACAGGAAGCGTGGAATTTTCGCCGAGGATGCGGATGGGCTCACGCATGTGCTCGGGTCCCGTGGAGCAGTTGAGACCGATGACATCGATGCCCATGTCTTCGAGGATGGCAAGCGCAGCATTGACATCGGTTCCAAGCAGCATGCGACCCGTCGTGTCAAGCGTGACCTGCGCCTGGATCGGCAAATAGATTTGAGTCTCGTCGAAAGCCCTGTGAATGCCGATGATCGCGGCTTTGACCTCGAGGATGTCCTGCGAGGTTTCGATGAGGAGCACGTCCACCCCGCCGCGAATCAGACCGACCGCCTGCTCACGGAATGTATCGGCGAGTTCATCAAAGCTGACATTGGAGAGCTCGGGGTCGTTGGTGGAGGGTAGCTTCCCCGAGGGACCGATGGAGCCAGCGACAAAACGCGGGTGATTTTCTGAACCGCTAAGACCGCTAAGGTCGCCAAGATTTAATTCTTTTTCCTTTGCGCTCTTTGCGTGCTTCGCGGTTGAATATTCATCTGCCAAACGACGCGCTAATCTTGCCGCGGTTTCGTTGATCTCGATGACGCGGTCTTGTAGTTTGTACTCCGCCATGGTGATTCGGTTGGATCGGAAGGTGTCTGTTTCGAGCACATCTACACCAACCTCGAGGAATGAGCGATGGACTTTTTCTACGGCTTCGGGATACGAGATGACGAGGTAGTCGTTGCATCCGTTATATTGCTCACCGCCGAAATGCTCGGCAGTAAGATGTTGATTTTGCAGGCTCGTTCCCATCGCGCCGTCGAAGACAAGGACTTTCTTTTCGAGGGCGTCGAGATATTTTCTGTTTGTATATTTTCGTTCGGTCATGTGATTTCCTTTCTAATTAATTCATCGCGGCTGATAAGAATAATTGAGACTAGCAATAAAATCGCCTCTCAAATGAGAGGCGACAAGCAAACTTAAGCCATCTCTCATCTCCCGGACACATGCATGGTCCGCCGAAGTTGGCACCGTGGTTAGTTTCGTAGCTTGATAGTTATTTAGTTTGGTAGTTTTTAACTACTCAACTATTGAACTAGTGAACTATCCAACTAAATTCGGTTGCCGAGGCGTCACAGGGTCGGTCCCTCAGCCTCTCTGGATGAGTACAGAAATAATTAATTGTTGCGAGAGTTTATCACAGGCAAGTGGACATGTCAATTTTGCTTGGGGCATCGAAGTAGCGGCGGTTGGTGTAGGTTCGAGACATGGACTTACTCCCAATCTAGAAAATTTCGAATTTTGACTTTATTTCAACCAACAATAAATTGAATCGGGGTTAGGCGTTGCAACAATTACCCTTACATCCCATAAATCTGGGTCTAATAATCTATAGTCTGGTTCTAGTAGTTTATGTAATTCAGCAATTTCGAAATAATAAATTGTTGTATGATTGCCATCACTTTTTTGGGCGGTAATGCAGTAAATATTGTACCCTTGGTAGATTGGATCAGAGTCGGGCACGATTTGTGAATTGATGATCTCCCAAGGCGATTTTGATAAATTTGAGAGATGCCAATCGTAGACTTTTTCTATCTGGGCTTGCGGCAAAAAATAAATTCGCTCCGAAGTTTTCTCAACATCCCAATAACTGGTACTTTCGTTTTCTCTCCTAGTTGGATAGATAGGAATATCATCTAAAGGGGCAGTTAATTGACTTTCTCTAATTTGCCCTTGAATAAAGCCTACAATCATAAGCGGCACAATAGCTAGTGATGGCAGTTCAGGCTGTATACTGCCAACACTTATTTGTTTATCCACTTCCGAAATATATAAAGTGTTCTCGTCAAGCCACTTCACATAATTTGTCGTCTTTCCATCTGATGTGTGAGTTTTTCCGGCATAAA
>DASWEH010000554.1:0-2850 GCA_036394895.1 Anaerolineales bacterium | reverse complement strand
CCCAGGAAGTGACAGTTCCCATCAAAATAGGAAATGATGCCTTACCGACGCCCACTCTAGTACCCACCTCGACGCCTGAGCCAGACACAGTCCTGATTCCGACACCATTCCTGCTCGCAGCTTCTCCGACGCCTACCGATGTACCGCGCTCTACCCCGACTGCGCTTCCGCCCAACCCTGGTTCACTCGGGCAAAATCAAATTTACGCCAGTTTGGGTCGTGGCGCACTGGTCATCCTCGGATTGTTTGCTCTTGCTGGAATCATCATTCGAGTCCGCCGCTTCTAAAACCTGACACCTGGAACTTGACACTTGGAACCTAATTCATGACACCTGAATCTTCTTATCTCCTCATCGGCCTCGGCAACCCCGGCCGCGAATACAGGGACAATCGTCACAATATTGGCTTTATGATGATTGACCGTTTGATTGTGCGTCTCAATGCGCGCGGCCTGAAAGTGCAATCAAAAGCCATCGTAACCACCGCGACCTATGAAGGCCGCAAACTCATTCTTGCGAAACCACAGACGTATATGAATCTCTCCGGGCAATCCATTCAGGGACTTGTACATTTCTATAAATTGCCGGTAGAAAACATGCTCGTCGCTTTCGACGATCTTGATCTTCCATTCGGCACGATTCGTCTGCGCCCGGGTGGGGGAGCGGGTGGACAGAAAGGGTTTGCCTCCGCGATTGAGCAACTGGGTACAAAAGATATCGCACGTTTAAGGCTTGGCATTGGCCGTCCACCCGGCAGGATGGATCCTTCCGCGTATGTATTACAGGATTTCTCCCGCGAAGAAATGAAGATCCTTTCCGAGATTGTTGATCGGGCGGCAGACGCCGCACTGACATTTGTTGTCGAAGGGTTGAACAAGGCCATGAATAAATATAATGGTCCATTGGAAATGTAGAAATAGTATTTATCCTCACTATTAATATGGAAACTGTTCTCAATAAAATTCACGAACTCTCTCAATATCAGCAATTGCTGAGTCAACTCCGGACTAACGGAAAGCAGGTACCGGGTCTGGGGTTGCCGCGCGCCACGCGACTGCCTGTCCTTGCCGCGTTGCATCAGGACTTAAGCAGACCTATCCTCCTCATCACGAATCGCGCCGATCACGCGCTTTCGGTATTCGATGAATTGGGTTTCTGGGTCAAATCACCGCGTTATCATTTTGCAGAACCCAATCCATTGTTCTACGAGCAGGCTGCCTGGGGGGTGACCACACGGCGCGAGCGTTTACAAACGTTAACGGCACTGGCTTCCTATCATCTTCCATTTGCGCAAAAGCCGGAGGTTCCACCAATCTTTGTTAGCTCTGCCCGTTCACTGATGACACGCACATTGCCGCGCCGTGACTTTCTCAAGGCTTGTAAGAGATTGACAACTGAACAATCCACACAGCCCGATACCCTTTTGCGATCCTGGGTGGAGACTGGCTATCAGCGTGTCAACACCGTTCTTGAACCCGGTCAATTCTCCCGGCGCGGCGGCATCATGGACATTTGGACTCCCGCTGAAAAATTGCCGGTCCGCCTGGATTTCTTTGGAGATGAAATCGAAACCATCCGCAGGTTTGACCCAGCTACCCAGCGAACCGTTGAAAAACTGGGATCGATTCTCATTACACCTGCGCGCGAATACATTGCGCCTGGTAATCAGGATGTTGAATTATCTGAATTTCACATTCCGGTTTTGCATCCACAGCCTGCAAGCTTGTTGGATTACTTCCCTCAAAAAGCATTGATCCTTGTGGATGATCTTTCCGTTGTGGAAAGCATGGTCGCAGAAATAGAGGAGCAGGCGGTCAAACTCAGACAGGATAGCATTGCAGAAGAGACTCTCCCCCCGGATTTTCCGTTGCCTTATGTCACATGGCCTGAATTGTTGGATAACTTGCACGATCGTTCCTTTTTGGAGTTGGGGCATTCGACGGCTGTTGATGAAGAGGAAGGTTTGCGAGACGCGTTCTCGATCGGAGAGAGATTCGCCGGAAGGTTGAAACCGTTTATTGAGCACGTGGCAGGCCTGGTGTCCAAGAATGAATCGGTGATCATCATCTCGCGTCAAAGCGAACGTTTGCATGAATTATGGACGGAGAATCACCCAGAAGCGGAAGATAACCCACAATTCATTGAAGCTTCGTTGTCCGAAGGCTTTTCTGTCAGAGATTTGCATCTCATCACCGACTCCGAAGTCTTTGGCTGGGAACGCCCGCAGCCGCGTATGCGTCAACGTCCGGTAGCGGAAACGCCCGAGTCTATTTATGCGGATTTGCAGGTCGGCGACTATGTTGTTCATATTGACCATGGCGTGGGACGCTTCGCTGGCTTGGTCCAGCGCGAGCTCGATAACCATCTGCGTGAATTCTTAGCGGTGGAATATGAGGGCGGCGGACAGTTATATGTGCCTGTCCATCAGGCAGACCGGCTGACGCGCTATATTGGTGCAGAGGGGGCGGTGCCAGCACTGGATCGCTTGGGCGGACAGGAGTGGCATGAAAAGAAGGGACGCGTTAAACAGGCAGTCCTGGAGGTGGCGCAGGAGATGCTGGATCTATATGCGCGGCGAAATGTGGTGCGTGGTTACGCGTTCAAGCCCGATACCACCTGGCAAAAGGAATTGGAAGATTCGTTCCCGTATGTGGAGACGGAGGACCAGAAGCGCGCCTTGGTGGATATTAAGCATGATATGGAAGCGCAGCGCCCGATGGATCGTTTGTTATGCGGTGATGTAGGGTATGGCAAAACCGAGGTTGCGCTGCGCGCCGCCTTCAAGGCAGTCATGGATGGCAAGCAGGTGGCGATCCTTGTACCCACCACCGTTTTGGCACAACAGCATTAC
>DASWEH010000553.1:0-3756 GCA_036394895.1 Anaerolineales bacterium | reverse complement strand
TCTTGTTTGCGCTGATCTATAAATTCCTGCCAGATGCCGAGATCGCCTGGCGCGACGTCTGGCTGGGCGCTTTTGTGACCGCGGTGTTATTTTCATTGGGCAAACTTTTGATCGGAATTTACCTTGGGAACAGTGCATTTTCCTCTTCCTTTGGCGCAGCAGGTTCATTGGTTTTATTATTGGTCTGGATTTACTACTCCGCTCAAATTCTCTTCTTCGGCGCGGAATTCACCCAGGTTTATGCCAACAATTATGGATCCAAAATTCTCCCTGAAGGTGAGGAAGCGACTTCTCAGTCGGGCAGGACTGCGCAACCTGGACGAAAAACAACGAAGGAATTTCGGCCACAACTTGC
Organism: Anaerolineales bacterium; assembly: GCA_036394895.1. GTDB lineage: Bacteria > Chloroflexota > Anaerolineae > Anaerolineales > Villigracilaceae > Defluviilinea. Next base: position 3,401 of record DASWEH010000553.1, on the reverse strand, counting down.
GATCCCTGCCGCATCTGCGATTACAACGAGGGAAAACGAATTGGAACGGGAAAATAGTCAAACTGCCCGTATTTTCGTGGGATTAATGGCTGTATCTTTTTTCACAGGTATTGTGACAACAATTTTAGGGCTCCGTAAAAGGTAATCTCATAATTAAGAATATTTTGTCATACAGAGAAACCTCTTGCTTGGCAAGGGGTTGTCATAAGTAGAGACGTAACAACGCATTTTCATCTTCGTTTCTAACAATGAGCGGGAACGTAATGCCCGCCCAGCAAGAATTGTCCGACATTAACCAATTCTCTCGGAGGTAGAAAATGAACATCATCTTGTGGATCATCTTCGGTGCCATCGCTGGATGGATTGCAAGTATCATCATGGGGCGTAACGCCCAAATGGGAGCTCTCGCGAATATCGTTGTTGGTATCGTGGGCGCTCTGATCGGAGGCTTCATTATGAATGCCTTCGGCGCACAAGGAGTCACTGGCTTCAACCTGACTAGCTTAATCGTTGCTATCCTGGGTGCGATTGTTCTGCTATTTTTAGTAGGCCTGGTCCGCCGCAGCTAGTTGTTAATCAGTGACTAAGTTATCTAAGCCTAAGAGCCGTACACTTTCCAGTGTACGGCTCTTAGGCTTTTTAGGAGCATTGACAAGATCACAGTAAGGCATGAGTATAATCTATGGCCATGCCTAAACTTCTTATCCTTTCACGTGATGAAGATGAATATCGACGTCTCATCGAGTCCGTCCAGATGCCTGATCTTGAAATCGTGGTTGACTCAAAGGAATGCGATATTGTCCTCGGCGAGCCAAAATTAATTCGGGATGCACTCCCCCTCCTCTCGACCCTGAAGTGGGCCCAGTCCATTTACGCGGGCGTGGAGCCTTTGGTTGATCCTGCCCAGCGTCACGATTACATCCTCACCAATGCACGCGGTGTTTTCGGCGAGTTGATGTCTGAATATGTTTTTAGTTATCTGCTTTTTATTGAAAAGAAAATACTTCAGCGGATGAAAAGCCAGGAGGCCAAACAATGGCAACGACCTGAATCAGGTGTTTTGCGCGGCAAGACGATTGGCTTGCTCGGCGTTGGCTCGATCGGTGCGCACCTGGCGGGCACAGCCAAACACTTTGGAATCACAGTGAGAGGCTTTACGCGGGCAAGTGAAGAAAGTACACAAGTCGATCGCTATTTCCATGGTAACGATCTGCTCAAATTCGCGGAGGGTTTAGATTATCTCGTCTGTATTTTGCCAAGAACGAAGGCTACCAATCAAATTGTGAATAAGTCTGTGCTAGAGGCTTTGCCAGCCCACGCGATCTTTATCAACGTTGGGCGCGGCAACGCCGTGGATGAATCTGCATTGGTCAAAGCATTGAATGAGGGCAATCTGGCTGGCGCGGTATTAGATGTGTTTGAAAAAGAACCGTTGCCTGAGGATCATCCTTTTTGGAGAACGCCAAACCTCTATATGACATTCCATACCTCTGCGATCAGCTATCCTGAAGATCTTACAAAGTTATTTGTTGAAAATTATCAACTTTATATCCAAGGGAAAACATTAAAGTACATCGTGGATTTTGAGAGAGGATATTAAAGCCAAGGTTCTGAAAGGTTTCCATAAAACCTATTACCGCTTGTCTCATAAATTACTAAACTTTTTGACGTGAAATGTAGGCTAGGTTTTCAAATTTTAGTTTAGATAATTATGCGGCACTATGTAGATCTGATCAAGGAGTCTTCATGCCACCTACCCTCAATGATATTCAGCAAGCTGCTCAAAGAATTAAACCATACATCCATCGCACGCCGATTTTGACAAATGAAAGCTTGAATCAAAAAGTCGGTGCGCAGGTATTTCTCAAATGTGAGAACTTCCAAAAAGTGGGCGCGTTTAAGTTTCGGGGAGCATGCAATGCGGTATTTTCGCTGAGTGATGAAGAAGCCGCCTGCGGTGTATCCACACACTCATCGGGGAATCACGCCCAGGCGCTGGCGCTGGCTGCCAGGTTACGAGGCATCCCTGCTTATATTGTCATGCCAAACAACGCGCCCGCCGTGAAGAAAGCTGCGGTCGCGGGCTATGGCGGGCAAATCACGTTTTGTGAACCAACCTTGGAGGCGCGTGAAGCTACTCTTGCACAAATTGTGGAAGAGACCGGTTCAGCAGTTGTCCACCCGTACAACGATGAACGTGTCATCGCGGGGCAAGGCACTGCTGCGCTTGAACTATTGAATGAGATTCCCGATTTAGATGTAATCATTGCCCCGGTTGGCGGTGGTGGACTTCTAAGCGGAACATCCATCGCGGCAACGGAAATCAAAAAGAGAATCCGCGTGATCGCAGGCGAACCCGAAATGGCAGATGATGCCTATCGCTCTATGAAAGCCGGAGAGATTCTTCCCTCGGTGAAACCAAAGACGATTGCGGATGGCTTGCTCACCTCTCTGGGTACCAAAACATTTCCAATTATTCAAAAGCGCGTCGAGCAGGTTGTCACGGTCAGCGAACAGGGAATTATTGATTCGATGAAATATATCTGGGAACGTGCCAAGATCATTATCGAACCATCGTCTGCGGTGGCAGTCGGTGTTTTGTGGGAAAGAAAGATAGATCTAGCTGGCCTAAAAGTGGGGGTGATCCTCAGTGGAGGAAACGTGGATCTGGAAAAGTTGCCCTGGCAATAAACCAGGCTTGAGAAGGAGATTGAAATGGATGACAACACCCCTCTTGATGAACGATTGCCTTATCAGACGCGCCGCCTTGTTTTTCCGAATGGAGTTAGCGTTGAAGAATTCATCATCCCTGATGAAGATAAAGAAATTGTTCTTGCACAGTTATACCCATTTTCACCTATTCCGAAGTTAACTGATACCTTGTACGACCTGCATGCAGATAAAACGTTCCTGGTCAAGGATTTCCGTGTGACCTGGGAGCATGGCATGAATTATCTAGTCAGTCCATATTACCCTGAAAGTGGCGGTACAGTGATTGATTGGGTAGATGAAGCTTGGGGTAGTGGAGCAGACTCGGAAGACGAGGATGAGTTTCAGGAATTCAACGAGTCTGAGGAATTTGAGGATCTTGACGAATTAAATAAATTAGATGACGACCCTGACGATGACCAATTGCCATTCTAGATCAATATTACTTCCACCGTTTCGCCAGCACTTAATCCTGTCGCATCAGGAGAGATGCGTAAAAGGCCATCAGCAGCTGCCAACGTAAAGATCAAGTTACTTTTGCCAAAGATGGGATCAGCATCCAGATTTTCGACACTTGCACCTGGCGCAAGTGCAGGTGTTTTCGGTTGACGATTGGCGATTAGTTTCACAGGCCACCAATCTTCGCGACCGGCTTGAGAAGGCAGATTTACAGTCAATCTTGCGAGAACCAT
>DASWEH010000552.1:0-5011 GCA_036394895.1 Anaerolineales bacterium | reverse complement strand
GTGCGCGAGATATTCGGGCGTGAGGGAGAACGTGTTTCGGTGGGCCTTTTCCGAGCGGACGATGACACAGCCTGCTTCAAAGGGGATGTGCATCCACTTGTGCAGGTCGAGCGCAATCGAATCGGCTCGTTCAATCCCGGCCAGTTGAGGCTTCACATTTTCTGCCAGCACAGCCACCGCTCCAATCGCGCCATCCACATGGAACCAGAGATCCTCATCCCGGCACAGATCGGCTAGCGCATTCAGGTCATCAATCGCGCCTGTATTGACCGTGCCCGCGCTTCCAATCACACAGATGGGACGATACCCGGCGGCGCGATCGGCTGCGAGAGCCTGTTTCAATGCGTCTAGATTGATGGTGTAGTCATCGTTCACAGGGAGCTTCCGAAAATTCTTGCTGCCAATTCCCAGCAATTCCACCGCCTTTTGATTGCAGCTATGTACTTCGGTGGAGGCATAAACCGTTAACTCTTGAGGAGCCGCATCCATCCCGTTCTCGCGGACGTTGAAGCCTGCTTTTGCGCTCCGAGCGACCGCCAGACCGACAAAGTTTGCCATCGAACCCCCGCTGACCAACAGACCGCTCGCCTCCTCGGGTAGTCCTATGATTTCCTTCATCCAGTTGACCACTTGGTCCTCAACCAAATTCGCGACATGATTCCCGCCTCCCAGGTTGGAATTTTGGGTGGATGCCATCAGGTCCGCCAGGGCGCCGAGGACAGTTCCCGCACCCATGTACCAACCCCAAAAACGCGGATGGGTGGTTCCCATGGGATATGGGAAGATGGTTTCCAAAAATTCCTGATACGCCGCCTCAGCACCTGCCGGTTCGTGAGGCGCCTGCTCCTCGAAACGGGCAGCCACCTCTTCCGGGATTGGCTGCCACACAGGCCGTTCGCGAACTGTTTCCAAATAAGTGATCGCGTCATCGACCATGCGGTGAGCGAGGATCCTCATTTCCTCCCAGTTTTCAGGGTCGAGCGTTTCATAGGGCTGCGAGTTATCCATTAAACTCTCCTTTTCATACGAATAAGATGCCAAGAATTCCGGAAATCATACTCCAAAATAAAAAGAGACTGGCGAAACATCCAGTCTCTTCATACAAAAAGGGACAGTCACCTCCCTTCCTGTGCTACTGTTTGATAGTGCTGCGCAAAGGTGATTGTCACTTTATTACAACTCCGCGGAGGGTGGTCCGCGTCGGATGCGCTCGACTGCTGCCTCTTCCGTTGCGTCCCAACCGGACTCTTCAGCCAATTGGGACAATCTTGCGACCACGCGCGGGGTGGTGTAAGGTAGTACTATGCCGTATTTCATTGTCAAATTCCTCATATTCGATGGTTCAGGCAGTCATGATTTATACTGATTATATGACAATGTGAGTTGGGAACCTGCTCCAGCTATATGGTGTAAATGAAGTGAGATTTGAACACTATATGATCGCCATGGAAGATCAAAATCGTCCAAACTACTTTCGTATTGCTTGGCAAAGCGCGCTCGCGGCGGCACTCTGTTTGGGGTTGCCTGCCGGGCTGTTGCTCTGGCTGATTCTTTTTCAGCAAATTATCCATTCGGCGATTATCGATCAAACCGTGACTCTTCTGCAAATCAATGGATTGATCAGTATTTTCGTGTTGGCAGTTTGTTCCCTGATGTGGAGTTACCTGCTTGCGAGGATCAGCGGCTATCGCCCCTGGTGGAAGATAGGATTGGCAACGGTTCTGGGAATCATCGTCGGCTGGTTCTCGCCACTTTCCAACCTCGACGGCGTATTCGCTGACCAATTCCCTATTCATACACTATATGTCGTTGCTATGTGCGGGATTGTCGGAGTCGTTACTGCCTGCGTGGGTCTGGCTTATGGATTGATCCTGCGAAATATGAAAGCCGCGCTGACGATGGCTTTTACAACCAGTCTTGTCTCTGTATTGACTCTTTTATTGACAGTTATTGTATTTGATCAGTTTGGCATCCGAGTAGGGGGAACAGTGCCTCTCGCGATGTCCAAAGTGACCGTGACAAGCTTGTTGACCTCCGCCATTACAGGCGGCATGGTGTTGGGGATTGGGTTTACAAAGTGCCGCATAATTAGCCAAACTTGAGATTCAAATTTCAGCCCGCAAACTCATTTGAAAACCTTAGTTGCTAATGAGACAAGCGGTAGTCGGTTTGTGAGAGAAGCAAGATCTCAATCTTCCTTTCAAACGCAGGAAAATTCATGATTTGCTTTTTCTCAATCGCTTCTAACTTTCGGTGACCAATTCTCCTAGTGGAGATGGCAAGTTTGCCATGCTCCGCTTACCAAATTCGTCCACCCTCGCATTCAATCGTCAATTGCTCATCGAGATTTAGTATAGGTGTTGCTGCCAAGCGTAATATCATTATGCCTGTTTGCTCAGGCGTTGGAATCACTCCTTGATCATTTCGTCCGCCCAAGGCGCCTCGCCAGACTTCCCAGCCCAAACGCTCATAAAAGAGAGGACGTTCAGTTTCCAGGCAGGCGATGGTATAGTCCTCAATATTCTTTGCCAGATACTGCATGACAGCGCTGCCGTATCCCTTGCCTTGGTAGTTCGGTAATGTCGCCACGGCATCCACATAGGCGGTTTTCAATATTGGCTGGCGCTCGGGTTGGAGCCAACGCGTTGTTACCACGGCATGGCTCACCAACTCATTTGCTTGATATGCCAAAAAATGCCGGCCACCCGTGGGAATGTAAAAGAAAAGACGTCTGAAGTCTTCCTCCTGATGAGCTACGACACACAATTCAATGATCGATGCCCGTGTAGCTACATTCAAGTCTTCTGTTTGTGCAAACGTGAGTTTGATGGATTCGGTCATAAATACAGCTTTGGTTCCACAATTCTAATGATGAAACTCACTACTCCTGAGCTTGCACCTTACAAATCGAAATAATGCTCGGACTTGTGGCAGATAGCGCTTCCTTATTCCAATTTCCATACCGTTGAATAACCTCGAATCCATTGTAATGCAGAAGTGCTTCAAGCTCCTGCGGATATGTAAAGCGGCAGGCAATATGCGTTTCCTTCTTGTGATCACGTTTCCCATCGTTCCAGCGACGGTAGGATGTCCAGTACATAATCTGAGGGAGGGGATCATAGACCTGTGTGAAGGAAACGGAAACCTGATAACCCTCCACGCTGCTATAGCTTTGATCGAATTCCTCTTCGGGCTGATGAGTGAGATCATGACCGGAAGGATTGCGTGTTTCAAAGGCGAAGATGCCATTCGGAGCGAGATGCCTCTTCACGGATGCAAGCAAAGCTTCCTGATCTTCGCGCCGCAGGAAAGCTTGAAAGGCATTTCCGGTCAGCAGGATGAACCGGTACTGCATTCCAAGGTCAAATGAACGCGCGTCAGCCTCCACCCAGCGGATATTCAAATTTTGTTCTTCTGCTTTTTTACGGGCATGTTCCAGCATCGAAGGGGCAAGGTCGACGCCGGTCACCTCCAAGCCTTGTGCCGCCAGAGGAATTGTCACCAGCCCCGAGCCGCACGCAATTTCCAGCGCTGGACCACCAGCCGTTTTCGCAAGATTGCAATAAAACGCAATTCTTGAGGCGGACCGTTCACCTTCTTCAATCTCATAGTTGGGAGGATCGCTGAATTCCTCCAGATTGTCATGAACATTATCCATGTTTATATTCCGATATTCAATATCAATCCTCTGTCTTGGCAAACTTGCTTAACCTGACTCAGGATGTCATCCGGTGGAAAGGACAATGTTTCTCTGGACGACCAGGTAACATATTGTCCAGCCGGGATTTTTTCAAGAGTGGACGTTAGCGCATCCACACCCGACAGAGCTACGTCAGCAGATCTAATTTCATCCAGAGTCTTTTCACGATTTGTCCCAACCAGTATTGAGAATTTCCATTGACCACCATCCTGCCAACTGTAGAGCTCGTAGCCTTTCATGGACTCGGGAAATGGAGTAGCGGTGGGTTGAGAGGCGGTTCTACAGCCTGAAAGCCATGATCCGAGCAGGATGACAAACAGAAGACATCGGATTGTTTTCATCGTTCGCACTCCTTATTCAAAATACAAAACAGAATCAAATCACTTTCCTCTCCAGACTATCTGCAACGCTCGATAATCTAAAAGAATGATGCCCTCTTCTTTCACGATATCTTCCGCCGCTTGAGACATCAAAAAATTGAAATCCGTCTGGCGGATATGCTTGCCATCGGGTTCTATAGCGAGTAACTCGGCGTTATCCAGGCCAGGATGGACCGCCCACTCGCTCAGTCCTGCCGGTAACTCGCGTAACATCTGTTCATAACGCGCGGATTTACCGACCGGATCAAGGAGGTAACTGTCCAAAAGATCGTAATCGTTGGTGGGGAACCCCTGGCTCTGTACTTTTTCGATCCAGGATTTTCCCATAAGCCGGAGAGCGAGTCCGTATTCTTTCGCCAGCTTGAACATCATCTCCAAAATATCCGCTCTGCCGCCAATACGCAGACGCAAAGCGTGCCAATCCAGGTGAGTGGGTTTAAGCCCGGCTGTCAGCACTGCTTCGATCTGCCCTCTGAATTCCATTTCAAGTTGATCTAATCTGACTTGAGCCAGAAATTCTGACATGTGCTCAAAGTTATAGAAATACCCTGTTTGATCAATAAGCGATGGCACCTTTTCCCTGGATGTTACCGGTCCCCAACGGTAATCGACCCAATCAGAGATCGCGGTCAGGTGAATGCCGAAGGGAATTTCGGGATGATCTGCAAGGAAATGCATAGCGTGCAAAGCCCAGGGGCAGGGCACCATCAAGGTTGTGGAACGGAGCACGCCTTTCTCGAGCGCACGGAAGACAGCCTCATTAATCGCATGACACATCCCGAAATCATCGGCGTTGATAATCAATAGACGAGCATCCACTGGATATCCCAGCAGACGGTTTGTTTGGCATTTCTTCAATGGGATCACCTCGCTACTCTCCTATTTCCATGATTAAGTTGTTCCTTCAGGCTGTCGCCCGACGGTGTGCGTT
>DASWEH010000551.1:0-8962 GCA_036394895.1 Anaerolineales bacterium | reverse complement strand
TTGCTTGTAACTTGTTGGTCTCGATATGCCCCGACGAACACGGGGCTACTCGACCAACGAGGTAAGTTACAAAGTCTGTATCTGTTCCAGTAATTTTTCGGCGCGGGCAACGCCGTTATTGACAAAGCACGCTTCTCCGCGCGCGTCCAGCAGAAACGTGGTTGGGACGCTCATCACGCCCCAAGTCTTGGCAAGATCAGGACGTTCCGTCGCGTCGATCTCAACGACTTGTAATTTCTCACCGAGCAAGTTTGACACTCGGTCGATCGCAGGGCGTTGGATCGTTTTGCATGGCGCACAATCCGGTGTTGTGAAGTACACCAGCATAGGCTTGTTCGGTAACTTCTTGAACAATGTGAAAACATTATTGCTGGCACGTACCAACAAACGCTGATTGATGGACCAATAAGCAAACGCGCCTAATCCAATAATAACGATTGCCAGCCCAAAACGCAACAGGATTTCAGAACTCATAGGCTGGCTCCCACTTTCGGCTTCATACCAGGGAATGTGCCAGCGGGTGGTTGCTTGGTGAAGCCCGGCAAGTTAAAGCGGCCCAGCCAATAATAGACTGCGCAGCCAACACAGAATCCGCCGAAGGCATTCAGCGCAGCCAACGCGACGACGAGCCAGACCAAACTCCAACCGAATACACTCGCGCCAAGGAATAACGCGATGGAACCACCAGTCATGAACAAGAAGCCAAGAAATTGAGCGAAGCGATGGGGCTCGGGGTTGTCATCCAAAACGTCAGGTTTCATCCAACCGCGCGGCTTAAGCAAGTTCTTGTACACAAAGCCGAAACCTGGGATTTTCAGCGCAGATCCGATTCCCATCATCAACGCGACGAACGCCGCAAGAATCGGCAGGTTCAAAATAAACGCCAATACATTCAGCGAAATGATAATAATTTGATTTGTTTTTAAAGCAGAATGATCTACTTTTTGAAGAGTTTGAGTCATCTCTACGTCCTATGGTTGAGTTAGCCACAGAGCACACTGAGATTTTTTGAATTGTTTTCTCAAGTTCTCTGCGATCGTTGTGGCTCCGATAATTGAATTAATTCTTCTTCAAACTTTGAACGATCTTCGAGCAATCGCCACGAGCGGCTTTCAATCGCCCTGCCCTCATTCACTGTTGTGATAATGTAAGAGAAGAAAGGCTGTGCCCACTCACGGTCATATTCAGAGGGACGATTTGGGTGATCTGGATGTGAATGGAAAACACCGATCAGACTCAGCCCAAACTTGTCCGCCGTCAATTCGGCTTTGAGATAATCTTCAGGCGTGATCAGGAAGCGATTGTGACGCGCCTCATCCTCACGCGCGTTTTGCAGAGGCAAAATATTTTTGACATTGCCATCATTCCCAATGAGAAATCCCGCGCCCTCTTCTGGATAAGCTGTCTCTCCATGCGCGTGGATTTGGTCAAGCAACTCTTTCGAAATGGCTAACGTCACTTCGCCTCCCATAAGGATTTGTCACTTAGATATTTATAGCCCGCATCGGGAAAGAGAGTCACAACCACGCCTTCATCCAATTCCTCTGCTACACGGAGTGCCACGAGAGCTGCCGCCCCTGAGGAGATACCTACAAATAAGCCTTCCTCACGCGCAAGACGGGAGACCATTTCGTGCGCCTCCTCTGTTCTCACTTCATGCGTCTCATCCGCAAACGACGGGTCATAAATTCCGGGCTTGATTGCAGTAGGCATATGCTTGAGACCTTCCAATCCATGGAAGGCGGCATCCGGTTGGAAAGCGATGATCTTTACGTGAGGTAATTGCTCACGCAAATATCTACCCGTGCCGGTCAATGTTCCTGAGGTGCCCAATCCGGCGACAAAGTGCGTCACACGCTCGTCAGTTTGGCAAAGGATCTCCGGTCCGGTGGAACGGTAATGCGCCTGCCAGTTGGCTGGGTTATTGTATTGATTCGCATACCAGTACACATTCGGCTTTTCCGCCGCCAGTTGACGGGCTGTGAGGATCGCGCCATCCGAGCCTTCGCTTGAGTCCGTTAAGATCAACTCTGCGCCTAAGGCACGCAGGATCGCAAATCGTTCGGGACTGGCACTGGCGGGCACCGCCAGCGTAACTGGGATTCCCAACACTGCCCCAAATGTGGCATATGAGATGCCCATGTTGCCGGAGGTCGAATCAAGCAGGCGTTTGCCGTTTCTGAGATCACCGTTTGCCAGCGCAGTGCGGATGATGTTGAGGGCGGGCCTATCCTTGACCGAACCGCCGGGGTTGAACCATTCCGCTTTGGCAAATATTTTGACGCGTAGCGATAACTTCCGGCTTAGTTTTCGGAGCGGAAGAAGGGGAGTATTGCCCACGTACCTGGTTAAGTCCGCGCCCGAGTTCAAATCTGATTGGTAAACTTTATAGTCGAGTAATGTCATGGTTTTTGCCGCTGCCACACAAATTAACCAAGTTTTAGAAGCAATGAGAGATGCTCAGCAAACATCTAGATTGGCCATCCATGCGGCACTTCGTAGAATCAAAGCAGCCAACAAGCAAAACAAAAGAACGGCGACAAAACGCCTCGCGAAAGAGTACGCGGGAGTCGTCCACCGTTCTGAGCTGTTGACTGCGGGATAAGTATCTCAGGCAGTGGTTACGAGTCCCGCCGTGGACACAAGCAATAGTTAATAGTTTTCATAATACTTAAGTAAGATGACGGCTATTTTACAGTTCTTACCCGAATTGTCAAGTTAATTTGGCTTCCGTCATTGCGAGGAATGGCGCCTAGGGCGCCACGACGAAGCAATCTCCTTCTATTCTGGAGAGGTTGTCTTGTTACAAACGCTTCGTCTGCACTCCTCAACACCTGCCCTGGTACGGCTTAAGCCGCACGGTGCCAGGGAGATCACTCGTCGCTCCGCTCAGCGCGAAGTGTTCACTCTATCCCCCAGCAGCCGATGCCATCAAAATGACTTTATCATCTTCTTTTAATGATGTCGCCATGCCTTCCAAATCACGAATATGTGTGCCGTTAACGAAGACATTGAAATGCTTGCGCAAGTTGCCTTCTGCATCAACCAGATGGAACTTTACAGAGGGATATTGCTCGATGATCCTTTCAATCAACTCACCGGTAGTCGAGGCTGAGATGGAAAACTCGAACTGATTGTTGACATAGTATTTCATCACAGCAGGAAAGCGGACAGTTGGCATGGATGTATTCTAACAAAAAAATCTCCCCGACAGCAGATCGGGGAGATTCTGTTACTACTTTTCGTGTAGAGACTATTCTTCCTTCTTGGCTTCTATTTCCTTCTTATGCGCTTCGATGATTGGCGCTGCCACATTGTTTGGCACCACGTCATAGTGATCGAGTTGCATCGTAAAGTAACCGCGTCCGCCAGTGATGGAGCGGAGTTGGGTGGTGTAGTGTCCCATTTCAGCCATTGGGACATGAGCAATAATTGTCGTATAGCCATGCTCTGCCTCAGTGCCTTGCACGCGTCCACGACGTGTATTCAGATCGCTCATCACATCGCCCATATTCGTGTCGGGAACAGTCACACGCACTTCCATAATCGGCTCGAACAATACCGGACCTGCACTTTGCACCGCAAGCTTGAACGCTTCACGACCCGCAATTTCGAAGGCAACTGGCTTGGAATCTACTTCGTGTTCCTTGCCATCATATACGATCACCCTAACATTGTTCATCGGGTAACCGGCGAACGCGCCACGCTCCATGGTGGCTTTGATCCCTTTTTCAATTGGAGGCAGATAGGAGCGTGAAAGGTTCATACCCACGAGTTCATCAGTGAATTCAAAATCACCCTCATGATAGGGCTCGATGCGAAGATGGACTTCGCCAAATTGACCCGCCCCACCCGATTGTTTCTTATGACGGTATTGCGCATTGGCTTTACGGGTAATACCTTCGCGATAAGGAATCTTCGGTTCATGTGTAACCAGACCTACCTGGAATTTCACCTGGGCGCGATGGACAGCTACATCAATGTGCTGATCGCCCATGCCTTGCAAAACGGTCTCATGAGTGATGGGGTCATTCTGCCAAGTAAGAGTCATATCCTCTTCACACAGCCGAGTAAGTGTCGGGGAAATTTTCGCGGCATCGGCCTGGGTCTTAGGGGCAATTGCCACACGATACAACGCAGCGGGGAATTTTGGTTTTTCCATGGTTAGCGGATGATTCTTGTCACAGAAGGTATCACCAGTTGCAGTTGCCGTTAATTTTGAAACGGCAGCGAGATCTCCGGCGTGAACAATTTTTGTAGCGATCTGTTCCTTGCCGCGCTGAAAATGCAGACTAGCCATGCGTTCATCCGCGCCTTTGTTTTGATTCCATACATGCGCGTCCGCCTGGATGAAGCCGGAGAACACACGAAAATACGTCATCTTACCGACGAACGGATCCGCGGTGGTCTTCCACACATACGCGGCAAGGGGTTCGGTATCAGATGGTTTCAAGATTTCTTCCCCATCTCTACCCTGTGCGACGCGCTGGACAGCATTCAATGGGGATGGCATCAGGTCAATGATGTCGTTAAGCAGCGCGATCACGCCGATCTCGCGCCCACCCGCCGCACAGAAGACCGGAACAAACTCTCCAGCATAGACAACATCTTCCAAACCACGTACCATTTCCTCGTCTGTGAGTGAACCGTTCTCGAGATATTTCTCCATCAGTTCATCTTCCCCCTCTGCTGCTGCTTCAACCATTGTGAAGTGAGCTTGTTCCGCAGCTTCCTTTAATTCCGCAGGGATTTCAGCAATTGTCTTGCCATCGCCCATATAAGACTTCATGCCGATGACATCCACCACTCCCTTGAAGTTCTGTTTTTCGCCAATCGGCAAGTGGACTTTGACTGCACGCTTTCCATGCCCGCGTACAAATTCTTCCAGCGCAGCATATGTCTTGTCAAAGTCGGCGTTGTCACGATCCATCTTGTTGATCAGGAAAAAGCGCGGCAGCTTGAATTCATCCGCATAACGCCACGCCAGTTCGGTGCCGACTTCCACGCCCGCCACCGCATCCACTAAAATAATCGCACCATCCACAACGCTCAGGGCTGAAATTGCCTCGCCCACGAAATCGTTATAGCCCGGTGCATCAATTACATTTATTTTGTGATCGCGATGTTCAACTGGGATGACACTGGAGTAAATGGAAATCTTGCGACGGTTTTCCTCTTCATCATAATCTGAAACCGTTGTCCCATCTTCCACCTTGCCAAGGCGGGTTGTTCCCCCAGTTGCGTGCAAAAACGCCTCCGCCAACATTGTCTTCCCCGCGCCTCCATGTGAAACGAGAGCAATGTTGCGAAGAAACTCAGTGGTATACTCTTTCATGAATCAGCCCTTCCTATCATGGTTATGTTTTACCGTTTGTCTCATAAATGGCTAAACTTTTCGGAAGAACTTCCAGTTTAGTGATACATGTGAGACATGTATGCGGTATGTTGTAAATCTAGCTGCGTGATTGTAAAAGAACTCAATTGAATTGTCAAAGTGACGTTCTACGCCTTCACGTTTGCGAAATTACATTTGCGACTGGGTGTGTAAATAAGAAGTGCAAAATCTGTTTCGGCGCATCCTTTTTCAATACATGTATTTCCGCCAGCCGCCCTGGGATACGGGCATTAGTCCACCGGAATTACTTGAATTTATCCAAACCCACAGCCCTGGCCGCGCCATCGACATCGGCTGCGGCACAGGCACGAATGTGATCACCCTTGCCAAAGCTGGCTGGAAGGTGACCGGGGTCGATTTCGCCCCGCGCGCCATCAAAATTGCAATAAAAAAACTCAATCAAGCTGCCGTTCAAGCGGAGTTATTGATCCAGGACGCTACCAACCTGCAGGGGATTGGTGAACCGTTTGACTTTGCCCTTGATCTTGGCTGTTTTCACGGCATTCCACAAGATCGAAAACCGAAATATCTGGATCAACTTGACCCAATCCTCACTCCAAACGGGTTCTGGCTGATGTATGGATTCCTCAAATCGGATCCGCTTCAGAAGAGGTCGGGACTCCTTGAGGCGGATATCGACCTAATCTCCTCCCGTTTGACTCTTCTTTCTCGCCGCGATGGTTTCGACAATGGATCTAAACCTTCCGCCTGGTTCCTCTACCAAAAACATACATCATTATGATCACACAAGACGAAGAAATCCAGGCTCTGACGGAGACGCTTATTTACGAACTGGTCAAAGCTTTTGCACTACCAAGAAATGAGCTTGCCAATAGACTCATTCGCCTGATCTTCGGCAAAGCCGCCCGCGCTACTGCGAAAGTTGGAATTGGTCTCGACTGCGCGGTCGCAGAGGGTGGACTCCCGGCAGGTGCGCGCTGGCTCCTGCCACGCTTTGTCAAATCACATTCCGCTTGCGGCGTAGAAAATATTCCAGCCAACGGCCCGCTTGTGATTGCCTCCAACCATCCCGCTTCGATCGATTCAATTGTCATCTCTGCGTATGTGAGCCGCCCCGATTACAAAGTCATTATCGGTGATATTCCATTCTTTGAACACCTGCCACATGTCAGCCAGCAGGCTATCTTTGCACCTGAAACAAATAATATAGCCGGTCGGATGCAGGTGATACGGGAGTCCATCCGCCACTTGAGAAGTGGCGGCGCGCTCCTGATTTTTCCGCGCGGGAGCATCGAGCCCGATCCTGCTTTCATGCCTCAGCCGGACGCGGAATTTGACCATTGGTCACGCAGCCTCGAAATATTCATGCAGCGCGTTCCACAATTACAAATTCTCGTCACCATTGCAAGCGGTGTCATCTCACCCTCTGCTATGCGTCATCCCATCACGTGGTTTCGCAGATCCCGACCAGACCGCCAGCGCCTGGCATTTCTTTATCAGCTGGCGCGCCAAATGTTGAGCGGCAAGGAAATATTCGGCCTCACGCCGCGTATCACATTCGGTGAAATGATTGCAGGAAAAAACCATGAACACATGCTGGCAGAAATCGAACAAGCTGCACGCCGCACGCTTTATCAACATATGACCTGGGTACAAGTATGAAACCTGAGATCCGCATCTTCAATGATTTGGAAGATCTAAGTCGCGCCGCAGCAATTCTTTTTATTGAGCAGGCTGAACAAGCCATTGCGGAACGAAATCGTTTCCTGGTCGCTTTAAATGGAGGCAGCACACCGACTCGCCTCTTTCAATTATTGGCGACGGATGAGCACGAGAAAGCTGATTGGAGCAAAGTACATATCTTTTGGGGCGATGAACGCTGTGTCCCACCGGATGATTCAGGCAGTAGTTATGGTCAGGCGCGGGACATATTGTTGAGTCACGTTTTCATTCCTGACGTAAACATTCATCGCATCCAAGGGGAACTTGGTCCTGTTGAGGCCTCGAAAGACTATTCCCTCACCTTGAATGGATTCGCGTCCCCGCCGTTCGAGTGGCCGCGCTTTGATCTCGTTTACCTCGGCATGGGCGAAGATGGGCACACCGCCTCACTATTTCCTGGCTCGCCAGTGGATGTACCCGAGCCAATCATGCCGGTCACGGCATATTATCAAGATCGCCCTGCCAATCGTGTGACCTTGACACCGATTGTTTTCAATTCGGCGCGTATGATCGTGTTCATGGCAACCGGCGAAAAGAAAGCAAAAACTTTGGCAGAAGTGTTAAGTGACAGATATAATCCAGCCCAATATCCTGCCCAGCGGATTAATCCAAACGATGGCAGATTAATGTGGCTGGTGGATAAGACTGCGGCGAGCAGGTTGCCAAAGACCTAACTTTATTGGAGGTATTTATGGAATTAGCAATGGTCGGTTTGGGCAGGATGGGCTTGAATATGGCTACACGGCTGGTGCGCGGTGGACATCGTGTGATCGGCTACGCCCGCACAGAAGCCAGCGTTGAGGAAGCGGTCAAGCACGGCGCAGAAGGTGCACATACGCTTGAAGAGGTCGTACGTCAACTCAAAGCGCCGCGTATCATCTGGTTGATGATCCCAGCTGGTAAAGTCACCGATGATACGATTGAGAAGTTACTACCCCTCCTCGGAGCTGGCGACACCATCATCGATGGCGGTAATTCCAATTATAAAGAATCGGTGCGACACGCCGCGTTGCTCGAACCGAAAGGAATCGAATTTGTGGACTGCGGCACGAGCGGGGGAATCTGGGGCATCACGGAAGGTTACAGTCTGATGATCGGTGGCAAGCGTGAGGTTGTGGAGAAGATGCGTCCCATCTTTGAAACGCTGGCACCCGGGGCAGATAAAGGCTGGGGCTATGTGGGTCCGCATGGCGCCGGGCATTACGTCAAAATGATCCATAATGGGATCGAATACGGCATGATGCAGGCCTTCGCCGAAGGATTCAGCATTATGAAGGCGAAAAAGGAATTTGGGCTGGACCTCTCGCAAATCTCTCAGATCTGGCAGCATGGAAGTGTAGTGCGCTCGTGGCTTTTGGATCTGGCGGTGCGTGCGTTGGAACAGGATCCGGGATTGGCGGATATCAAACCCTGGGTGGCTGATTCAGGGGAAGGCAGATGGACAGTCTTTGAATCCATCGACCTGGATGTGCCTGCACCCGTCATTACCTTATCTTTGCAAACCCGCTTTGCCAGTCGGGATGAGGAGAACTTCACAGCACGAATGTTGGCGGCGTTGCGCAACCAGTTTGGTGGTCACGCGATACAAAAATCCGAGTAGACAGATTCCAAAGTCTCCAGACTTTGGATGAGCCAGGTACCAACGTCAGGCGACGTTGGACTCCAACGGGAATAATATGAACAATAATTTACCGGTATCCATTGTTATCTTTGGGGCGTCAGGGGATTTGACGCAGCGCAAACTTGTGCCATCCTTGTTTAATCTGTATCGCAAGGGCAGAATGCCAAAAAAATTCCGCATTGTTGGCTATGGCGGTACCGCGTTTACAGACGAACAATTCCGCGCTCATCTTGAAGACGGGATGAAGCAATTTGCTTCGTTTA
>DASWEH010000550.1:0-11063 GCA_036394895.1 Anaerolineales bacterium | reverse complement strand
GAGAATTGGCTCCGCTTCTGGTTGCCGAGTTGCTAGCTAGTCCATCCCTATTGTGCTACAATCGAAATTGTAGGTTGCATGGATGAATGGTGGTCCGACAATCAGAGGGAATTTTCGCTTCTTGGCACCTGGGTGTCTGCGATCGCTGGTAGTCATGCATATTGAATCCGTATCGCTATGAGAGAGGCTTCACTCTCACAGCCCACACTCAGGAGAAGAGTATTGCTATGGAAGCGAAACTTTATGTAGGCAATTTGCCGTATACCACTGTTGATGCCGACCTGCAGAACTTGTTTTCACAGGCAGGCATAGTCAAATCCGCTCAGGTCATCAGAGACCGTGCAAGTGGACGCTCAAAGGGCTTTGGCTTCGTTGAAATGTCCTCCACTGAGGAAGCCCAGAGCGCCATTACCATGTTCCACGGGAAGGACTTCAGCGGTCGTCCCCTTACCGTGAACCTCGCCCGTCCGCGCGAAGAGCGCCCTGCGGGTGGCGGTGGTGGCGGTTTTCGCAGTGGTGGTGGACGCAGGCCGGGCGGCGGGAATGGTGACCGCGAGCGCAGACGCGATTATTAGATCACGATAGAACATTCATAGTTTTGAGCCAAATGGGCGGTGCCAACCATTTGGCTCAATTTATTTCTGAACCATGCCTGAACACTTCTTCATTCGCGATTATCGCCCGGAAGATTTCGACGCGGTGACGATTCTTTGGAGAATTTCACGCGAGAAGTCCCTCCCCGAATTTCAAAACGCAAAAGGTCATTTCTTTTTTGAGGATCAGGATTATTTTCGTAATCATATTTTGAAAGAAAATAGAGTCTTTGTCGTTGAAAGTGATCAACACCCCGTCGCTTTTATGGCAATGAAGGATGAATTTGTTGATCAATTATATGTACACCCCGATTATCAAAATCGTGGAGTGGGGAAAGCCTTGCTTGATTGTGCTCGAAAGCTTTCTCCTGAGCATGTATGGCTGTACACCTTACAAATTAATGTCGATGCGCGTGCATTTTATGAAAAGAATGGATTCATTGCTGAAAAATTTGGGATCAGCCCTCCGCCCGAAGGCGAGCCGGATGTGGAATATCATTGGAGAAAACCACAACACATTGCAGAATAATTTATGAGACCCACACATCTTGAAGTCAATCTATCTCAACTTAGAAAAAATCTTGAAGCCATCCGCGCCCAGATTGCTCCGGCGAAGGTTATGCCGATGGTCAAAGCCAATGCCTATGGCCATGGTGTGGAGGGTGTCGCGCCGTTCATTGAGCCCTATGTCGATTACATCGGTGTTGCCCTCGCAGAAGAAGGCATTCATCTTCGCGAGCTGGGACTGAGAAAACCAATCCTTGTTGCCGGTGCCACGCTGCCAGAACAGGTCCCATTGTTTGCGGAATACGATTTGACATTGACAGGCTCATCATCCGATCTGCTTGATATTGCGGAAGAAGTATCCCGTTCTACAGGGACGCACATCAAGACGCACCTTAAAATTGATACGGGCATGGAAAGGGTGGGAGTGCGTGAGTATGAGGCAGAACCTTTCATCCTTCAAACTTCTGCGTATAGGCACTTATATATCGAAGGGATTTATACTCACCTTGCGAATTCTGAATTAGCAGATAAAACGTATTCGTTGATGCAATTGGAACGTTTTCAGCAAGTCCTCGATATATATAGTAGACATAGCTTGCCTGTCCCATCTCTGCGGCATGTGTGTAATTCGGGTGGTATTCTAAATTTACCTGAGGCATATTTCGATATGGTTCGTCCGGGTGTTCTGTTTTACGGTGTATATCCAGGCGATGAAGTAGATCGCGTGATCGAAGTGAGGCCCGCGTTGACATGGCGTTCACATATTGTATTCTCAAAGCGGACGCGACCGAGGCGGCCGATCAGCTATGGGTCGCTGTGGCAGGCGGAAGCGGAGACAGGGATTGTCACCATCCCATGTGGATACGCCGATGGCTATTTCCGCCGCATGACGAATCACGCGCAGGTTATCATCCATCAAAAGAAGTACCCGCAAGTTGGCAGGATTTGCATGGATCAATTTATGGTCAATGTGGGCGATGACGATGTAAAAGTTGGAGATGATGTAATCTTGCTCGGAGATGGCATCCTGGCGGAAGAACTCGCCCAGTGGGCAGGTACGAACGAATATGAAGTAATGACCAACATCAGCGCGCGTGTACCACGCATTTATGTGAACGACTGATGGTAGAATGGGGCGATTTCTTTTTGAGGTGAAATGTGAAGAAAGCAGTTAAGAATTATTGGGCTATATTAATGATCGCGGCGATCATCGTTGGGCTCGATCAATGGACGAAATGGCTGGTGCGTACCAACATTCCGGCGGGCGCAAGCTGGTTACCTGAGTCGCTGCAGTGGCTGGGTCCGTATGCGCGCATTGTACATTGGTACAACCGCGGAGCAGCCTTCGGCATGTTCCAGCAGGGCAATATGGTTTTTACGGTACTGGCTTTCATTGTAGTCGCCGCAATCATTTATTATTATCCCCAAATTTCGAGTGTGGATTGGCCCCTGCGCCTCGCCATGAGTATGCAGATGGGCGGTGCTATTGGTAACCTGGTGGACCGTCTAACCATTGGGTATGTGACGGATTTCATTTCCGTGGGCACCTTCCCTGTGTTCAATATCGCGGATGCAAGTATTAGTGTTGGTTGTGTGGTTTTATTGCTGGGTGTATGGTGGCAGGAACGCGTGGCGAAAAAAGAAAAAATGCGGGCTGCCTCAACCGATAAACCAAGCGAAGCGACAAGTGAATGACCGCGTTCTAAATTTTCATTTTGACAAAAAGACTCCTGAGCGGCTCGATAAATTTCTGGTCGAGTTGTTGCAGGAGTTTTCGCGTTCACGCATCCAGGGATTGATTGCGGATGGTTTTGTGGACGTGAACGGTCACGCGGCAAAAAAAGCGGGTCAAACACTGGAAAGCGGATTCAATGTGACGGTTCGGATTCCGCCACCCGCCCCCACAGACTTGATCGCTGAAGATATTCCGCTGGACATCGTTTTCGAGAACGATGATCTGATCGTCGTCAATAAACCTGCCGGAATGGTGGTTCATCCCGCTGCCGGACATCCTTCAGGAACGCTGGTGAATGCCATGCTGGGATATGACCCCGATATCGAAGGAATTGGCGGTGAAGAAAGACCGGGCGTTGTTCATCGGCTTGATAAGGAGACATCAGGACTCATTCTTCTTGCGAAAAATGAGCGTGCTCATCGTTGGCTGCAGGATCAATTCCGCTTAAGAAAAGTGGAAAAAACGTATCTGGCGCTCGTCGACGGAAAACCACCTACACCTTCGGGTCGCGTCGAAACCTATATCGGGCGTGACCCAAGTCATCGCAAACGGATGGCGATTGTGCCGGAGAGCCGCGGGCGCGAAGCCATTTCAGAATATAAAACAGCAGAAAGTTTTGCAAATCATACATTACTGGAATTCCATCCTCTTACAGGACGTACCCATCAAATCCGATTACATTGTGCCTTTTTGGGATGTCCTATTGTAGGGGATGAAGTATATGGAAGAAAGAAGCCCACTGTCGAAATTAATCGTCATTTTCTGCATGCGTATCGTTTGAAGATTATTCTTCCCGGAGAAGAAGAACAGAGAACTTTTGAGGCTCCTTTGCCTGAGGAATTGCAAAGTGTATTAATGACTTTACGTGCTCAACAATGAAGAAGTTCTTAATTCTGGTGAAACATTCTCTGCCAGAAATTGTGGAAGGGCTTCCTGCGAACCACTGGAAACTTTCAAGGGAAGGCCAAGCGCTTTCTCATCGATTGGCAGAACGATGAAATTACTATCAACCGGAGGTAATCGTTTCCAGTAACGAACCAAAAGCAAAAGAGACTGCAGAGATCATTGCCAGAAAACAGCAATTGGAACTCCATATTGTCGATGATTTACATGAACATGATCGTAGTAATGTTTCTTATTTGTCTCAAGACGAATTTCAAGCCTCAATTTGGGAATTTTTTCAAAAGCCAGATGTGCTCGTTTTTGGAAGAGAAACAGCGAACCAGGCCTATATGCGGTTTCACGCAAACAAAACAGTTGTCATCGTTACACATGGCACAGTCATTTCATTGTTTATCTCACGCCTAACAGGAACATCTGACCTATTGCTTTGGAATAAGTTGAGTTTGCCAACTTTTGTCGTACTTGATCTGGAATCAAATACACTAATTGAAAGAGAAAATATCGTTTGAGGAGGATGTCATGGAATACATTGACCTTCGTTCTGATACCGTGACCAAACCTACGCCGGAAATGCGCGAAGCCATGGCGGAAGCGGAAGTGGGAGATGACGTCTATCGTGATGACCCGACTGTCAATCATTTGGAAGAACTAGCCGCCGATATGTTAGGCAAGGAAGCCGCGTTGTTTGTTCCTTCGGGCACGATGGGAAATCTCATTGCTTTGCTCGTCCATTGCCAGCGTGGACATGAAGTAATTGTTGGAAATCTGTCTCACATCTATCTGAACGAAGCCGGTGGGATGTCTGCCTTGGGTGGGATTCAGCCATGCCCGATCCGAAACCAACCCGATGGAACGCTTGCTTTGGATGACATCCTTGCCTCCATTCGGACAGAAGACGTGCATCATCCTATCACGCGTCTAATATGCCTGGAGAATACACAAAACATCTGTGGGGGTGTGCCGCTCACTACTGCATATATTTGTCAGGTCGGAGATCTGGCTCATCGCAACGACCTCTTTTTGCACGTTGACGGTGCGCGGATTTTCAATTCCGCTGCCGCGCAAAATGTATCGGTCGAAGAATTGGTCGAGCCAGCAGATTCGGTCATGTTCTGCTTAAGCAAGGGATTGGCTGCACCGATCGGTTCTATGGTAGTCGGAACCAAACACTTCATTGCACGCGCCCGTCACATCCGCAAGATGCTGGGCGGAGGGATGCGTCAAGTTGGCGTGGTTGCCGCAGCGGGAATCATTTCTTTGGAGAAGATGACGAAGCGATTGGGTGAGGATCATGCTCGGGCAAAGAAGTTAGCTGATGGTTTGAGACAGGTTCAAGGACTGGCAGTTGATTCAAACTCTCCCTATACCAACATGATTTATCTCAATCTGTCCGAAGACGTTTCCGTGAATGCGCAACAAGTCACTCAGAAAATGAAAGACCTCGGCGTGTTGGTCGATCCGGAAAATGCGCGGCGATTTCGTCTAGTTACACATTATTTGATAGATGCTGCGGCAGTGGAGAAGACAATCTCTGCATTTCAACAAGCATTGAATTAGGTAAAAAAAGAGCAGGTTTGTTACCTGCCCTTTTTAGTTTTGAAATTTCTCCCAATGTAAATCATTGGGTTCGATCTGATTGCGACCGCGTGCTTTGGCAACATAAAGTCGCCGATCTGCAAGGTCAATGAGACGATAGATCTCATCCGCCTCCATGGGATAAATAGCGATTCCCTGGCTGACGGTCGGCACCTGAATTGTCCTTTGCTCACGGTCTTCCACGCGTAGTGCCGCCATCGTTTGACTGACCCGCTCTGCGACCTGCATAGCTTGCAACCCGGTGGCTCCTGTGAGGGAAATAACAAATTCTTCACCGCCCCATCGTCCCACTGCATCGGATTGTTTGATGTGATGCTTAATAGCTGTACACAACGTTTTGAGGATGCGATCACCGACAAGGTGTCCATATGTATCGTTATATTGCTTAAAAAAATCAATATCTAACATGATCAGGCTGAGCGGCAAATTGGTCCTCGATGACTCGGTAGCTTGCTCAGCCAATTTTTTGAGAAAATAGCCATGGTTATACACACCGGTCATGCTGTCGAGCCGGGCTTGCTCCTCCACTTGCGCGTGACGGATGGTGTTATCTAAGGCCCGCGTAATATGCTGTGCGAGATTTGAAAGAAGCTGCATATCTCCACTATCAAACGCATTAGGCTGGTAGGAACCAAGCGCGATAACCCCTGTGACATTCGGTGCTGTGAGTGGCACACCCATCCACGACAGGCTGATCTTTTCCTGCCCTATGACAAAAACCTCTACACCTTCCAATTCTGTTTCCCGGCGAAGATCGGGCAGAAACAGTTCTTTTTGATTCTTGATTACCCAGCCGGATAATGTCCCTTCTATGGGAGCTTTTGCTCCATTGTAATATTCCCCTTCATCATGAAATAGATCGAGATGAATTTCATTGTCCCTAAGAATACCTATGAAATAAGTATCCGCTTCGAGAGCCTCATGGATGGTTTTATCTAAAAGAGAAATGGTTTTCTCTGTCTCAAGAGATAGCATAACCTGGCGGCTGAAGTTATTGATAATTTCAAGGCGATGGATTTGCTCCTGGGTTGTGTTTTTTACATTCAAGATTGCCTCCGTAAAAACGATTGAAATGATGAAAGGCATTCCAAAATCCAGTGTGATAACCTGTTGCCCTGCGGTGCTGAATACATGCAACAGATTAATAATCAATATTTCCAAAAGGGTAATGTATGCATAGGAACGCCCTGAAACAATCGCTACAGCGATAACGCCTAATGGGATTAGGATATGAGAGACCTCATCTAACTGTTTGGGCAAAAGATAAGGGAGCACTCCGAGGCCAATCCCAGTTAGAATGGCATTTAACCACCCGAAAGACTTTTGAAAATCTTCCGTACCAATGATAACGGTGTTATTGATCAACGTGCAGATAATGACAACCACTCCATAAATCGTTAGATTGAAGCTTATGGGTGAGCCACTTAATAAATCCTGCATTATTAAGATCGCCATGATGAGGATGGATGAAATTGTGATTGGCAGGATAAATCGTTGAAGTTCATGCGGTGCGAAGGAACCTGCAGGTTTTCTTGACTTCATGCGGTGATTCTTTCCCCTTCGGTGAATTCCTTATAAGGTAGTCTTGTTAACGCTTCAACAATCAGCGGATCAAATAAAATACCCGATTGTTCTTTTATGTATTGGATCGCTTCCTCGGCGCTGGACTTTTTTCGATAACTTCGTTTGCTGGTCAGCGCATCGAATACATCTGCGACGGCAAAAATACGCGCTTGAATGGGGATATCCTCTTTTTTCAACCCAACGGGATACCCGCTCCCATCCCAACGTTCATGATGATAACGGATCACAGACAAAGACTCTTGCAAAAAGGGAATGCCTTCTACAATCCGTGCGCCGATATCCGGATGGATTCTCATCGTCTTCCACTCTTCATCGGTGAGTTTACCGGGTTTGTGCAGGATCGAATCGATGATGCCAATCTTGCCTATGTCGTGAAGTAAGGCGCCTCTTTCCAAAGCCTTGAGTTGCTGACCGTTTAATCCAATTTCATCTGCCAATAAACACGTGAGACGACTCACTCTTGTACTGTGACCTTCTGTTTCCCGGTCCCGGGCGTCCAACGCGGACATGAGGGATATCAATGTTTGATCGTAAGTAATTTCGAGTTCTGCATAAGCCGCTTCGAGTTGTTTTGCCTGCTGACGTGACTCAGACAAGAGGATAGAGCGTTCCAGCGCAATGGCAGCTTGGTTTGCCAATGTTTGCAGGTTGGCATAATTTTGACCGCGGCTCTCAGGAATATTCATCCATAACGCACCATAGGTACGGCCTCGCGTGAGGAGGGGGTAACATACCAGTGATCCATTTTCCATCGAAACGATAATGCTTTGCCCGGTCTGCATTGCCTGATCAATGGTTTCCATCGGATGTTCGGGACGTGTATGCAAGCCTTTTGCATCGATCTCTACTTCTGCTTCTTTTCGCCCATCGCGAGTCATGAGGACAATGCCGGTCTGTTTTGAGTTGGTTACTTTGTGGGCAACCTGGGCAATCAATTCCGCCGCCAGACTCAACTCTTCCGTTTGGATCACATCTACGCTTAATTGATATAGCATTGATGTGATTGTCAATGTATTCCTCAATTCCTGATACAGCCAGGAACTCTCAATGGAGGCAGCCGCTTGTGAAGACATCAAATCAGCCAGCGACTCATCGTTCTCTGAAAAGAAAACTCCCTCTTGTTTGCCAAAGGCAAGAATAGTCCCGATGCTTAAGCGATGCAAACGGATGGGGATAGCAAGCACACTGCGCAAGCTGGGATGGTCAATGTCGATTTTCTTTTTGGGAGAATATTTTCTCAAATCACGCACGCGGAAGGGTTTGGTCGCATTGAGAGCTGCATGCATGATGGGGGCATCAGCGGGATTTGCATTAAGTAACGCGAGTAACTTTGGGGCTTCCCCTGCAAATGCTGTACGTGAGAAATTTCCTTGTTGATCGAGCAAATTGACAAAGACAAAGCGAGCCTCGAGAGTCTTGCGGGCGATGACTGCCACCTCCTGTACCGCGGCTTGGGGGTCAAGCAGAGTCGTGAGTGAAATACCTGCCTGAATCAGTTCTGTCAATCGCTGGCGGTAACTGGAGCGTTCCCAAGCCCGCATTAATTCTAAAGCGATGCCCTCTGCAATGGCGACATCCGGACTACTAAAGGCATATTTTTTATCAGAGCAGATTTCCAAAATGCCCTTTGCGTGTCCATGCTGAAGAATGGGTACGCTAATGACCG
This sequence comes from Anaerolineales bacterium, assembly GCA_036394895.1. Classification (GTDB taxonomy): domain Bacteria; phylum Chloroflexota; class Anaerolineae; order Anaerolineales; family Villigracilaceae; genus Defluviilinea. The sequence goes on along the minus strand of DASWEH010000550.1, from coordinate 2,479 downwards.
AAAGTGTCTTTTCATGATCCAGAGAAATAAAATCCGCATCCAACTCTGTATCATTCACCATTTGTGTTTTCTTCAGTCTGTTTGTGCGCCCCACCAGGCCGCTACTCACATTCTGTCGATAGCCGGGTGGAATCACACTTGCAGCTCTTCCTGCCGCGGCTAAAACCACGTATTCCTGCTCTCCATCTTCTGGTGTCATGAGAGCCACAAATGAACAATCTATAGCACGCTCAAGCGTATTCACAGCCAATTGTGCCGCGACCGGAGGATCCAGCTCCGCTTCCAATTGCTGACTCAATTCATTAAGCAATGTCAATTGGGTGTTACGATGTTTTTCAGCATTGAGCTGGCGGGTAAGAGATTCGATTTGCTCCCTAAGTGCATTTACGTTTGTACTTGGATCAAATGGTAAATCTGATGGAAAGTTTCCTTCTTTCTCAATAAATTGAGACTGAGACGCTTCCAAATGGATAGTATGGGTGAAAATGCCATACGTTGTCAAGACAGTGACCAGGCCGCTTAAAAGGAAGGCGGCGCCTCGCTCCCCCGTAACGAAGCCATCCAATAAGAGATAAATTCCGATCGCCGTCAAGGCCTGTGTCAGCAGCAAAATGCTGTTTGCGCGCCATTCCAATCGTTTTTTTGCAAACTGCCTGCTGATGAGGACAATAAACATAAATATGGAAAACCCAAAAAATGCCGCTCCAATCGCAATACTCCCCCAGGGAAGAAAGGATTGTAAAGTTGCGTCCAGCACTTTTGGGAGGAGTAACATACCTTGCGCAAGGAGAGATAATACGCCCGCTGTAAGCAGAAGCGTTTTCTTAAAGGAAAGCCGCGACATCGTATTCAAAAGCATAGCACAAAAGAGAAATTTTTTCTACCGAGCCGTCATACTATACATGACCAGCGGCTTACTTTTAGGTTACTTTCAGCTTTGAAAGTATTTAAAGTGTGGCACGGGCATGCTGAAAACGGATATTTAGGCTGGAGTTTTGAATTTTCGCCTGAAAATCACTTCACAAACCTTGTACTCAATAAAATAAGCGGTAAATTAATATCTGATATAATTTTTTGCGCGGAAGGGACAACACTGAGGGGAAGTGACCCTTATCTCTGATTTCAAGAAGAAATGATATGAGCATATTTGTAACCCTTGAACAAATTGACGAAGCGGCAGATGCCATACGAAAGCGAACTTCTTATCGTCCACGTGTAGGTCTCATTCTCGGCTCAGGCTTGAATAGCCTGGCTGATTCTGTGCAGAAGGCGGACATCATCCCTTACGGAGAATTGCCCAACTGGCCCGTTTCGACAGTGCAGGGACATGCGGGACGTCTTGTGATTGGCGAACTGGAGGGACAGACTGCCCTTGTGATGCAAGGGCGGATCCATTTTTATGAGGGTTATAGCATGTCACAGATCACATTGCCCGTGCGGGTGATGCTGCGGCTTGGACTGGAAATGATGTTTGTGACCAATGCCGCTGGAGGGGTACATCCTGATTTTTCGCCGGGTGATGTAATGTTGATTACCGATAACCTAAACCTGATCGGTATGATGGGTGCTAATCCTCTTATGGGTCCGAACATTGATGAGTTAGGTCCTCGCTTCCCGGATATGAGTCAGGCCTATGATCGAAAATTAATGGACCTGGCCCGGCAGGTTGCCTCGAATGAAAATATTCCGCTGCGCGAAGGTGTCTACTGTGCTTTGAGCGGTCCCTCCTTCGAAGGTCCGGCCGACCTTCGTTTCCTGCGTGGGGTCGGTGCAGACGCGGTGGGGATGTCCACCGTGCCTGAAGTCATTGTCGCCCGGCATGGAGGGATGCGCGTGCTGGGCCTTTCTGGGATCAGCAATAAAGCCAACCTGGATGGCTCCACGGTAACCACTCATGAGGAGGTGATTGAAGCTGGCAAGGTCATCGCACCGAAGATGGAAAAAATTATCCGTGGCGTATTGCGTTCCCTCTAAAGCGTCGTTGGTATGGGTCCTGTTTATCGTACTTTGGCGAGCTATGAGCCGCTGATTTATATCGCGCTGGCAATTGGAGGTATGTTTGCTTTTCGAAGGATGTGGCGATCCTGGCGCGAATGGCGGGACTCTGTTTATGGGCTGGAACGTGAATTTGCTTTACGGCGATTGGGACAAGCGACGGCCGCGGCATTCCTGATCCTTGCTCTTGTATTTGTGGAATTCTTTGTGGCAACCTTCATCGCGCCATCCCTGCCTGCTTCCGATATCCTGGCGACTCCTACGCTGGATCTGCTTCTCACACCTGCTGCGACGCTCTCTCCTGCCGAAGCGACACAAGCCGCGCTTTCGCCAGTTACTCAATCTGTTCCAAGCGGCATGAGTGGTTGTATCCCAGATCAGATTATGATTACTTCACCGGAGCCAAGCGATGAGGTGAGTGGAACAGTGAATATTATCGGGACTGCCAAAGTACCTAACTTTGGCTTTTTTAAGTATGAAGTCG
>DASWEH010000549.1:0-2790 GCA_036394895.1 Anaerolineales bacterium | reverse complement strand
TGCAGACATTTACGGTCCCAACATCCCCACCATGCTTGGCGTAGAAAAGCTCCCACCCCCCAAAGGACAGAGACTCATTCCTGCCCAGGCATATGATATCAAGATGATCTCGATGGGTCTGCTCGTCAAACCGGGTCAGCCGCTCATCTGGCGCGGACCTATGCTCAATTCCGCCATTCGTCAATTTCTGGGCGACGTGGAATGGGGCGAGCTGGATTATTTGATCGTTGATCTGCCGCCGGGCACAGGTGACGCGTCCCTCTCGCTTGCGCAAGCTCTGCCCCTCAGTGGCGCGGTGATCGTAACTCTTCCGCAGTTGGTGTCGCTCGAAGATGCCAGTCGCGGCTTGAATATGTTCCGCACGTTGGAAGTGCCAATTCTTGGCATCGTAGAGAACATGTCCTACCTCGATCTACCCGATGGCACCCGCATGGACATTTTCGGCTCTGGTGGCGGAGAGCAATTGGCACAGGCAACCCAAGCCAACTTCCTCGGCAAAGTCCCGATCGATCAGAATGTACGTATCGGCGGCGATAGTGGAAAACCTATTTTGGTGTCTTACCCTGATTCGCCGGTGGCGAACTCCTTGCGCGAGATTGCACAGAAGATTGCTGCACAAATTAGTGTCGCAGCCTTGAGCGCCAAGAACGAGTTGCCAATCAATATTGTGGAATAGAATTAGTAAATAGAAAGTAGCGAATAAGAAGACCTGACAAGCCGTACGCTTGTCAGGTCTTTTTGTTTACAAAGTGCCGCATAATTTGCTTAACTTGAGATTTGAATTTGTGTTTACAAATCACTATGAAACGTTAAATGTATTAATAAGACAAGCGGTAAAAGGTATAATGATTTTTATTTAGGGAAATATCTTTTGGTGTGAGGAGAGAAATATGCTTACCAGGCAAATTTCATTGAAACACGATGTGACAGTGAGGGCGGTAAACATTACAGAGGACAAAGACATTCAGGAAGCACTGACAGAACTGAAAATCCCTCATCCAAATCCGGTGATCGTGTTAGTCGGCGGCGCGGGTGGAATTGGCTGGTTGGAGAAGTTTCCCATGCGCAAGGCAATCAAAATTATTGCCAGGTTGGCAGAAGAGACTCGATCGATTGTCGTGGATGGCGGGACACAAGCCGGCATCATGACTGAAATCGGGAAACAGCGAAAACAAAACAAGTTTTCCTTCCCACTGATTGGAGTTGTATTCGATCGTTTATTGATGAAAAAAGAACCGCAATCCATTTTGGATCCGAATCATACCCACTTTTTCCTGATACCCGGCAATGACTGGGGAGATGAGTCGGCCTGGATCTCGAAAATTGCGACACAGATTGCAGGCGATAAGAAATCAATCACTCTCCTTGTGAATGGTGGGCAAATTTCAAGAACAGATGTTGGATACAGTGTTTTGGAGGATCGCCCCACGTTTGTGATGCGTGGTACCGGGCGCATGGCAGATGAGATCACACTGGGAGATAAAATCGTTCCAATTAATATCTCGAAGAAACCTGATGAAATCCTTGAATATTTGAAGTTAAGACTGATGTAATTTCCACCTCACCCCGCGAAAGAAAGCAGAAATAAATGGAACAAAGCAGATAGGGCATTCAGCAATATTCCGAGAATGCCTATCCATGATTTGGCCTCTTTTCGAGTAATGCTCAATATTCCAAATACAACCCCAATAATTGCTGGTAAGACCAAAAACAGCAGGCTTAATATCCTTTCTGCTGATAAAGATAGTCCAGCAAGCGAGGATTCAAAGATTGTCAGCAGAATGAGGAATAAGACTGACAGCAAGAAAAGTACCAGGGAGGTTGTACCAAGATTCAATTTCATAAAGATTCTCGCCTCAAATTAGTTATTAGATTTTGGACGAACCACTCTCCTTCGTTGATACCCGCCTGCAAGTTTATGGCGCAAACCATCTTCGACCTACAGACTATAATAAGTAAAAATCAAAAGATGAGGTAAATGATACTATATTATGGAACTCTATTTCATCCGGCATGGGCAATCCCAAAATAACGCGAATTGGAATAATCAGGATTACAAGGAAAGTCCTGACCCAGCCCTGACCGAAATTGGACACGAGCAAGCCCGACTCCTGGCAGAATTTCTGAAAAAAAATCAAACAATCACGGATGACAAAGTTTGGAATGTTCAAAATCGTTATGGCTTTGGTCTCACTCACATCTATACCAGCATGATGGAGCGCGCTGTATATACGGCTGCACCAATTTCACAAGTTTTGGATATTCCCCTGATTGCGTGGAAGGAGATCCATGAAGAAGGTGGCATTTTCAGTCGTGGAGACAAGCGAAGCAGTCCCGTGGACAAGTCCAATAGTACAGGCTTGCCCGGTAGACCACGCTCATTTTTTGCACAAAACTTTCCTACGTTGACCCTTCCAGAGGAGCTGGATGAAACAGGATGGTGGAACCGTCCGTTCGAAACAGAGGAGGAACGCCAGCCGCGCGCTGATCAGGTATTGGAGGAGATTGTGGCTCGTCACCAAGATCGGGAGGGACAGCCAGAACATCGGGTCGCATTTGTCAGTCATGGTGGCTTTTTCATGCGCCTGATATGCGCCATGCTGAAACTTCCTTGGCGGCAGGCTGCCCTTGGAAAGAGATCCTGGTTTATGCTCAACAACTGTTCCATCAGCCGCTTTGACGTTCACAAGGAAGAGATCAATATTGCCTACCTCAATCGCACCGACCATTTGCCCGATCATTTAATCACGTGATGGTGTATCGCTTAGTAACAAAGAGTGGGTAATTGGG
>DASWEH010000548.1:0-4647 GCA_036394895.1 Anaerolineales bacterium | reverse complement strand
TCCCTTAAACATGCGGTTACATTCCGTACTAATGATTGTGTTGTGACCCGTCATGAGTCTCATCACGCGGGGCTTAAAGAAGATGACCACACTGTTGGCGGGTGTCTCTTCTCTGATGTATTCATATACCTCCTTGCTATACGGATCAAACGGTCCATTGATCGCCCGATCATTCTGCAAATTGACGTAGGCATTTAGGCTTGAAGTGAATAGGAAAACCAGTGCCATCAAGACCCAGGAACCGTAAACTGCCCAGCGTCCGACTTGCACATACTTTTCGGGAAGCTTCCGAGCGACGAATTTCATGCCTTGAAATGTGAAATAAATGAAAATGGGTAAAAGCGGGAAGATGTATCGTGGTCCCTGCCAATATGGGTAGGCGATATGAACAATCATCCAGAGTCCAAAAAAAAGGATGAAAAAAAGTTCTTCTCTCCAGCGTGACCACGCGCCGATCAGAAAGAAAATGAAAAGTACGTAGTATAAATATTTCCAGCCTGCCGCCTCTCCGAAAAACGAGGTATATGCATAGAAGTATGCAACCGCAAAATTCCTGACGGTTTCGACACTAAGGCCGGCATACTGAGAGAGATAGGAGTCACCGCCGCTGGGGAACAGGATCGAATTGAGGATCCACAGCAAAATGAATGAAACACAGACGATCAGCGAGTCCAAAACAATTTGCTTAACGACTCTCCAGTCTCTGCGGTTCGCTAGTAACCTGAAAAATTCGACGATCAAAAAACATACTAGCAAAAGGATGCCCGTGGCGCGCAGGAAGGTTACCAAAAATATGGCAGCACCAATCAAAATATTTCGTTGTGTGCTGCGCCGACCTTTTTTTGTGATCAACCACAGTGATAGTGTGGAAAAAAATAAGAAAGGGATGTCAGACAATATTTGGTCAAGGAATTGGAGGAGCAGGGGATTGAATGCAAACAAACCAACGAGCAATAAACTCTCCGCCTCTGTCAGGCGGGCTTTTAATAATAGATATAAACAAACTAAAAACCCCACGAAAAAAAACAACGCAGGAATTTTCAATGCAAGCGGATTGATTCCTTTCATTGCATAGGCGGGAGTCAAAATCAATGGATAGCCCCAGGGATAGGCAAGGGGTCCAACGTAGGTTGTCGATTCGTTGTTTGTGAAGGCGCTGGTTTGCATGAACTCGTCGGTTGTTCCATTCAGAATACTTTGCGCTTGCAGGATGTACCAGGCGAAATCATCACCCCATTCGTGACCGCGCCTTAATGTGCATGCACCGATGACCAGTGAGATGAGGAGTATGACGAAAAGAATTCTATGGCGCATAGTACGATTTTACTCTTTTGTAAGTGGAACATTTGTTCTATTTTTCACAAATAAAATATCCGCTTGATCAAAGCGGATATCCGTATGTTTCACGTGAAACTTTGCCTGTTTTTAGGAACTCAATGGACTACCGCCTAAGGCATGGACCTCATGCGACGCGCCCGCTCTGTCAAGGGGCGCTTGGCAACGATAGTAATTTTGCCACTTCCATACGGGGTATACACGTTAATCGCCTCCCAGCCTTCCATACCCCATTGATCCAAGGTTGCTTCGATTTGTTCATCCTTGGTTCCAAAGACGCTGCCAATCGTTTGAACGCGATATTCCCATTGTTTTATTTCTTCTGCCATTTTGACTCCTAGAGTGCCAGCAATACATGTAAAACAAGATCGGCTGAGAAGTGAGAGATCATTGCCGATTCAAGTCCGCGCTTCCAATACAACCATCCACAAACAACGCCGATCAATCCGTTCAAGAGGATGGTTCGAGCAACGACAAGCGATGTCAATGGAACCAGCAATGACATTGTTGGAAGATGTCCAAGCCCAAATAACACCGCGGCGAGAATATTTGCAACCCAGAACACAGCGCTGGTTGGCTTGCCATCCGAGTTCTTGCTGATGAAGCGTCCAAGCCAAACCAAGAAGGACATCATAAATAATCGCAAGAGAATTTCCTCAGCAATGCCGCCGTAGAACGATGCCAGGAATCCTTTCCAAGCCGCGGGTTGAGATGTCTGTAAATTTAGCGCGGAGGCTGTCTCGCCGAGTTCTCTCATCATAGCCGGTTGGAAGTAGAAGAATTCCAGCCCAAGTACAACCAACGTGGAGAGTACACCCAAAATGATGCTGAGCGGCAAAATAGCTCGGACTTTGTGAGCAACAGATTCGCGGCGGGTAAGAGAATCTAGGATTGGCATTCCGAGACCGACGCGCCCTGCAAAGAACAATCCGCCAAAAATCGCGATGGCAAAGAGGATTGCGTTTTGTACGATCTGAAGCGTAATCACAAGTGGCAGAGGCATAGGCAGTTTCGTCAGATCCACAGCTGAAGACTGAACTTCCATCGCATAAGGCAGAAGCAGGATGGTCGCTGTTATCGCCGCTATGAGCAGGATCCAAAAGACTTTCCAGTTGATGGTTTTCATGATGCATCCGTTTCACGTGAAACATAGCGACGGCCAGTCGCTGTGGCTATGTTTCATTAGGCCTTTATTTCCTGTTGGTAAAGCACATAGGAATACACAAGCGTGATGAGAGTCGATCCAATCAGTGGGACAAAGAGGAACCAGAACGCGATCATTCCGCCAAAGAAGGAGCCGATGAGCGCCAGCACACCTGACACCATGAACAGCACCGAGCCAAGACGATGCGTCTCGTCCCAAACTTTGTCACTGGAGAGTGTCCAGGGGGTGCGGATGCCGATGAAGAAGTTGCGTTTTGCTTTGCGAAGCATATATCCAATGAAGAAGAACAAAATTCCCAGCGCGGGCAGCATGGCTTTGCTCATGCCAAAGTCTGTATAACCCAGATTCCAGCGCAGGGACAGAGCATAAATGTAGATCATGAACGCGACGATCAGCGTGATGAACAGGTTGAACACGTCGCGGAATTGAGCGATATTTGCCTTGAGCGGGTCAATGCTAGGAATGATAAGGAAGAGAACCAGCATTCCAAGCGTCATCAACGGCATCAGAAACACGCCCCAGAATTTGGTCATGTATCCATCGACCTGGTCATTAGGTCCCCAGTGGGATGCCATGAGCTCAGGCAAACGGTTCCAGAGCAGAAGTCCCGCAAAGGTTGCTCCGAGAATCATAATTAAGACGATGATGGTGGTAGTACGAGTAGACATTTTTTCCCTTTCCTGTATCGTTGGTTGAGTAGACCGAATGTTTGTAGAGGTCATATCGAAACCAGCAAATTCAAGTTATAGTTGGTTTCGACACTGGCACCTGGTGCCAGTGCAGGTGTACGGCGGAAGAGCGCCTCCTACTCAACCAACGGTGTTATTTGCTTTCCTTTGGCACATTATTCTGAGCGATCGAAACCACGCCGCTGAGTCCACCAAGGTTCATGGTGTCGACAGCGGAACTTGGGACGATCACCAGGGCGCCTTTTTCCTTTAGACCTTCGAAGAGCATGTTCATAGCCCGCAAGTGCAAGGCGGTTGGGTTATTGATATAAGCTTCTGAGGCTTCAGAGAACGATGCGGCGATTTGCTTTTCAGACTCGCCCAGGATGACGCGCGCCTGTCGTTCGCGTTCTGCCTGCGCCTGGCGGGACATGGCATCCTCCAGATCCTGTGGGATGACAATGTCGCGGATTTCTACTGAATTAACGGTCACACCCCAGGGCGTGGTGCGTTCATCAATGATGCGCTGAAGTTCCTCATCAATCGCTGAGCGTCCGATGAGGATATCTGCCAGCATCATGCGGCCGATAATGTCGCGTAGAGCCGTCTGGGCTGCCCAGGCAATGGCGGATTGGTAATCCTTCACTTCGAGCGCCGCTTTTTCAGCGTCCCACACGACCCAGAACAACACTGCGTCCACATCCACGGGCACTGTATCTTTTGTAAGAGTCTTTTCAGCTGAGAATGGCGTGACCATCACACGGTGATCGATCCAGGATGGGATTGAGTCGATGATTGGGATGATCCAAAAGACGCCAGGTCCGCGCAGCGCATGGAATTTTCCCAGGCGCAGCACGACCGCTTTTTCCCATTGGGATGCGACTTTGAGCGCAAATAAAATATATACGCCCAAAAGTGTCATTACGACCACAAATGAGCCGATCCAAGCATCTGCGAGGCGACCATCCATGAGCACGGCACCCAGGACTGTAATAGCCATCAAAATTCCAAAAATTGCCCCGGCAATCGCTGAGATATGCTGCTCAGCTTGTTGCGCTTTTCTTCTGTCTATTACAGATTTGATAAACTTTGATTCCATTGCGATATTCTCCTTGTCTCGATTCACTCACTTTCAATTTCTTTTGTTTCATTTCCATTTTGCTCAATACTAGCTTTCCAAGCTTTGAGCTGGTTCTTGATCATTTCGCTGATCTCATCCTTTGAGAAATCTAAACGCATTGCTTCGCTAATGTATCTTTGGGTCAATGCTTCCAATGATTCTCTGCGTAAGCGTTCTGTTACTTTTGGCGGCGGGATCTCAATAATAAATGTGCCGCGTCCTTGTTGTGTTGAAATAATGCGAGCTTCATCCAGTATCCGATAGGCTCTTGCCACTGTATTGAAGTTAACGCGTAATTCTTCAGCAAGCGCACGTACTGTTGGCAGTTGATCACCGGGTCTGAGTATGCCTCCCGCAAC
>DASWEH010000547.1:0-7291 GCA_036394895.1 Anaerolineales bacterium | reverse complement strand
GGATAAGGGAAGACTTGAAGCTCATAAGGCAGCGACGCGACTTTCTGCAATTCGAGTTCCGGCAAAACAATAGCAGGCTGTTGATCTTTTGCAAACAACAAAACTACAGGACGCTCCATAAGATGGAAGCGCAAACCTGTGAGATGCGTCAGCGTGGGGCCAGGATTCAGGATAACAGCATCCAAGCCGGCTGTCCCGAGGGAAGCGTTGAGTTGATCAAAGCGAGAGTGAGTCATATATGTCTCCATAATTTGCCCAAAGCGCCGTCCTTCACCTGCGTGTGATTTGCTTAACAAATCATGCAGGTGCACACCTGCCCTGGTACGGCTTAAGCCGCACGGTGCCAGGGAGTGTGCGGAGCATCCTCGAAGAGGGCGGCGCTGATATTTATTCCCATTTGCCGCCGGGGACGGCGGCTGAAGCAGATTGAAAGCTTATCTCTCAATTTTACTAAATGGTCTTCTTCACATCCTCTTGATGGTATGGAGCAAACGCTCTTGCTTGAACGGAATCAGATAAGCCAGTCAAGTGTGAGTTGATAATGAGCGAGAACATCATCATCCACGGCAAGATAAGACTCCGGCGTGGGCGCTTAGCCAAATCCACCACGGCACGAGCCACATCATCTGCAGTGAGAGAAAGCCATCTGGGAGTCTTGAAACGCCGCTTCGCTTTATTCCGGCCAATGTGGGTTTGGAATTCTGTGGCCGCGCTACCAGGGTAGATCGCTGAAACTTTTATGCCAAATGGAGCGGCCTCGCGGCGCAAGGCTTCGGTGAAACCACGCACACCAAATTTCGCCGCGGAATAGACTGTATACAACGGAGGCGCCGCCCAGCCAGCCAATGAAGACATGTTGATAATGTGACCACTGCCTTGTTTGTACATTTGAGGCAGGACGGCACGCGCCGTCCAAATCACACCCAGAAGATCAACAGTAATTTGCGCCTGAATGTCTTTGACGGGATCAAGCATCTCAAACCAATCGAGCCGACCAAATCCGGCATTGTTAAAGAGGATGTCGATCCGACCGTAGTGATTAATTGAAGCATTGACCATTGCATCAATTTGAGCGGGTTGGGTAACATCCACAGATAAAGGCAAAGCATCCCCTCCCTGGGCACGAATTTCACCTGCCATTTCTTCAAGACGTTCGATTCGACGCGCCGCCAGAACGATCTTACATCCTTCCCGCGCAAATCGTTTTGCAGCCGCTGCGCCAAACCCCGAGGATGCCCCAGTGATGAGAACGACCTTATCTTTGAGCGTGGACATGCGTCCTCCTGCCATTAAAATAAAATAGGCAATACGCAAAACAACTTACGCATTGCCCATTGATCTACTCGTCGTCGTCCTGTACGTCTTCCTTTGGTTGTCTTCTGGGTCTGGGAGGTTCGATGACGGCTCTCGAAGCAAGCGCAATCTGAAGGACTTCATCCATGTGCTTGACGGGGATGATCTTCAGTTCAGACTTAGCAGTCTTCGGCAGGTCAATCAGATCCTTCAAGTTCTTTTCCGGCAATATGACAGTTTTCAACCCGGCCCGATGCGCAGCCAATACCTTTTCACGCACGCCGCCGATCGGCAGGACTCGTCCACGCAGGGTGATCTCACCGGTCATGCCTACATGCTTGAAAACTGGGCGACCTGTTAATGCAGAGACGATGGCAGTTGCCATGGTAATTCCAGCCGAAGGACCATCTTTTGGAATACCGCCTTCCGGCATGTGGACGTGGATGTCCATGCGTTCAAACACATCCATATCGATGCCGAGAGAAGGCCCGCGCGACTTGATATAAGTCAGCGCGGCTTGACCTGATTCCTGCATCACCTCGCCCATCTGCCCGGTCATTTGCAGTCCACCTTTACCCTCGAGGATGGCAACTTCTACAGGCATGATCTCGCCGCCGTTCTCGGTCCATGCCAGGCTGGTGACAACCCCCACTTCATCGGTGCGTTCTGCTTCCGTTTGAAAGACCTGCTGCGGACCCAGGAATTTTTCAATCGATTCAACGGTGATGATTGTCGGGTATTTTCTTCCTTCCGCTTTCATCCGGGCGATCTTGCGACAGACCCGTCCGATCTCGCGCTCCAAATTGCGGACACCAGCTTCATAAGTGTATTCGCGAATGATGCGACGAACTGCATCAGGCTCAAACACGATATTGAGTTCGTCTATCCCATTTTCATACATCTGGCGTGGAATTAAGTAGCGGTTCGCAATCTCAACTTTTTCTTCTTCGATATAGCCGGGAAATTCGATCACTTCCATGCGGTCGAGCAATGCCGGTGGGATGGTACTGAGCGTATTCGCGGTAGTCACAAACATGACTTTTGAAAGATCGAAGGGCATCTCCAGATAATGATCGCTGAAGGCATTATTCTGTTCGGGGTCAAGCACTTCGAGCATCGCCGAGGCGGGGTCGCCACGGAAATCGGAATATAGCTTGTCGATTTCATCCAGCATAAACAGCGGATTGGCCGTCCCGGCGCGCTTCATGGTCTGGATGATTCTGCCGGGCAACGCGCCAATATAGGTACGGCGATGGCCGCGGATCTCCGCTTCATCGCGCACACCGCCCAGCGACACGCGTACAAACTTACGCCCGATCGACTCAGCAATCGAACGTCCCAAAGAGGTTTTTCCAACGCCGGGAGGACCCACAAAGCACAAGATGGGTTGTCGTTCTTTTTTTGGTTTCAAAGAACGTACCGCGATGTATTCAAGGATGCGTTCTTTCGCTTTCTTCAATCCATAGTGATCGCGGTCTAAAATCTTCCCGGCATTCCTTACATCCAGGTTATCGGGCGTTGTGTTCGCCCAGGGCAATTCGATGATCCAGTCAATGTAGGTGCGGATGATCCCAACTTCAGGCGCCATCGGAGGCATCTGGTTGAGTCGTTCCAGTTCTTTCAAGGCAACCAGCTTTGGTTCCTCTGGCAGATTCGCGGCTTCCAATTTTTTCTTCAGTTCCGTTGCATCGCGCGTGAAGATGTCACCTTCGCCCAACTCGTTTTGGATCTGGCGCATCTGCTCGCGTAGATAATACTCGCGCTGGCTTTTATCCACTTCGCTTTGGACGCGTGAGTGGATCTCATCTTCAAGCTCCAGCACATCCACTTCCTGCGCCAGGATTTTGTTCAAGGCCTGCAAACGTCCGCGCGGGTCGGGCAACAGCAGCAAGCTCTGTTTGGCTTCCACATTCAAAGCCAGCGACGTAGCGATCATATCTGCCAGCCAGCCCGGCTCGGAAATATTCAACGCGAACAGATGCGCTTCCTCGGGGATCGAACGGTCAAGCTGGACACAGCGCTCGAAGAGGTCCAGCACGGAACGCATGAGAGCCTGCGTTTGACGGTCAGCCGTTTGAGGCTCCATAATGACGCGGGCTCGCACCATCAAGTAGGGTGTCGTGCGGATAAACTCCACGATCTCCACGCGGCGGCGTCCTTGCACGAGCGCGGAGTGCGAGCCATCCGGCATCTGCAATAACCGCCCCACCGCCATCTCCACGCCAATCAACAGAAAATCTTCCGGGCCTGGATTATCAAGGTCAGGGTCATGTTGTGTCAGACCAATCACGGTCTGCTCTTTGTTCTGTGCCTCCTGCACCGCCAACAGCGATCCTTCGCGTCCGACAAAGATCGGTGAGACCATGCGCGGAAACACAACTAGATCGCGCAAAGGTAGGATCGCGGCTTCGATCATGCCCTCCTCATCGGGCTCCCGGTTGGGGATACGATATAACTCCTCTGTACGTTGTGAGAGGGTTAAGTCAAAATTATCTTCTTCTTCATTCCAGTCTTTTATGGGTGTCATTTGGTACTCGTAATTTGTTTTAAAAGTTTTCTTCGATTCTGAACTCCCGCTCTTGCCATGCCTTCATGACTTCAGCAGCCACAAACATCAAGCCTACGGATACGGTAATCCTACCATCTTTTTGGAGAATTCCAGGGTGCATCGATAAAGTTCTTATATTCACTTCATCCGTTTTTGCCAGACCGAACTGACTTCGCCGGCAAATGCAACGCTCCCAGCAGATAGAACCAATTTTTCTGTCCCGGCCAGTTCCAGAGCGCGTTCCAGGGCGTCTGCCACAGGTGTGACCGTTTCCACTGGAATGCCAACTTTTTTCACTTGTTCAGCCAGCCACTCTGCCGAGGGAGCGCGGGGATGGTCGGCCCGAGTTGCCAGAACATGTTCCAGCCGCGGTTTGAGTTCTTCTAATATGCCAGTTATATCCTTGTCTTCCAAAGCACAAAAGATCAGGATTACAGGGATGTTCGGAAAGTATTCATCAAGGGTTTCGCGCAGACGCCGTGCAGAGTCCCTGTTGTGAGCCGAATCAATGACAACAGGCGGCTCTCGCCGGAGAACTTCGAAGCGGGCAGGCCATTTGACCTGGGAAAATCCCTCCTGGATGGCTTCATTTGAAATCGGGATTCCACTCGTTTTGAGTGCTGTATAAGCGATCGCGGCGTTTTCAATTTGATGCGCACCAAGGAGAGGCAGTCGAACGTCCAAAGTCGAACGTCGAATATTATCGGATAGATGAAGTGATTGACCGTCTAAAGATGACGCTAGTCGTTCAAATGTTACATCTTTTCCTACCAAAATAAACGGCGAATTTCTCTCTTTGGCTATACGCTGTAAAACTTGGAGTGCTTCCCCCGTTTGCGGTGCTGAGACCACTGGAATTCCCTCCTTAATAATGCCTGCTTTCTCTCCAGCGATCTCCGCAAGTGTATTTCCCAGAACTGCCATATGATCATAAGACAATGATGTGATGACTGAAACCTTCGGCAGAAGGACATTTGTTGCATCGAGTCGCCCGCCCAAGCCGACTTCGATCACCGCGGCATTGACGTCATTGTTTGCAAAAGCCAGAAATCCAATCGCAGTGGTGATCTCAAAGGTGGTAAGTTTGGGGATTTTTGCAACCGCAGGCTTGACCTCTTCGACTAATTCAACTAATTGCTCATGCGAAATCGGCTCACCATTAATTTGAATACGCTCTACATAATCCCACAGATGCGGAGAGGTGTATAAACCCGTTTTGTAGCCCGCCGCTTTCAAAGCCGAGGCGCACAGTGCTGCAACGGAGCCTTTGCCCTTCGTCCCTGCCACATGGATGATGGGATATTTCTCGTGTGGGTTGCCAAGTTCTTCCATCAACGCGAACATGCGGTCAAGGTTGAACTCTGCTTTGGCAAGTTCGGAGATATGTTTGAGGCTATAATCTACGAAGGAATAGAGATAATCGAGGGCTTGGTTGTAAGCGGTTTCAGTATTAGACATGCGAGGGATTGTAAAACGTAATTGGTAATTCGTAAATTGGGAGTTCTAAAAACTCCAAGCAGAAATTCACATAGATAAGAGAAGGTTTTCAATGGATGTAAGGTATTATGAAGAGGGAAGAATTTTCAGCGCTGAGTTAGTTAGGGATTCGGACGGGCCTGTTTTCCAATTAATCGCGGATGAGTTAACTGAAGTATTTAATATTCAGTGGAAAGCGAAACTTGATGGTTTCGACCAAAGGTATTGGGACTTTGAGTATAAAGGAATTACGTTATCTCTGTACCTTGAACACTTTCTGGGAATTATTATCTTTGTCAAAAAACCCGAAACGAATATTAAAAATGCAAAAAAAATCCTTGAAGAAATCGGAGAGCATTTCAAAACTTGGAACCCGTGAAGTTGAATTAGAAAGTCTAGTTGCCAGTATAAAATTAACATCCACCTTTACAGCCTTATCTGCGCCGCTAGGAAAGAAAGCCCCCTATGGAAACCTGTTTCCTCTGCCGAAAACACAAGGGACAAGAAGCCGCTCCACCCGGCGAGTATATCTACGAAGATGAGCACTGGATGGTCTGCCACGCGCCGGGGAAGCTAGGGCCGCTGGGCACTTTGTTCATCGAGTCGAAGCGACATTTTCTGGATTACGCCGAAATGACAGACGAAGAGTCTGTTTCACTTGGAGTTGTGATGAGGAAAATCTATCATGCGCTGAGAGCCCACACAGAGGCGGAACGGATTTATCAAGTCACTTTGATGGAAGGAGTGCCGCATTTTCATAGTTGGCTTGTGCCGCGTGGAAAGGATATCTCTGAGCGCGGATTGAAATTTTTAGCCAGAGATGATTCATGCACTGAAGAAGAGGCGAGTATATTGGCTGGCAAATTGCGTGAAGCGATGAGAGAGAACGGAGATATTATAGACAAAATTCGTGATGGGCAAACAGAACGCTCAATCGAAGAAATTGAACAAGATGTTAATGATGCTATCGCTCGCGTACGAAAAGCAAAATCATCCTAAGAACCTGTTTACTTATCACATGCTTGCAACTCTCACCATTCACCTGCACCTCCCTGCCTGCGCTTCTCTAAAAGAAAAGCGCGGACGCATTAAGCCGCTGATCGCGCGTTTGCACCGCGAGTTCAACGTCTCTGTGGCAGAGGTGGATTTGCAGGATAAGTGGCAGGAAGCAGTCATTGTCTGCGCGATGGTTGGGAATGGGCGCGGGCATCTTGAGTCTGCGCTCCAAAATGTGGCAAAATGGGTGGAAGGGAATTGGACAGATGGTGATGTGATCGAGCAGAGGGTGGATGTATACATGTAGAAACGTAAACAGGTACACAGGTAAAAACATGTTTACTTGTATACTTGTCTACTTAAACAGGAGAAACACATGAAAATTCTCATCATGGGAACAGGCGGGGTAGGCGGTTACTATGGCGGATTGTTGGCACAGCAGGGAAATGAGGTCACGTTCATTTCACGCGGCGCGCATCTCTACGCGATCCGGCATGAAGGCTTGAAAGTGAAGAGCGCGCATGGGGATTTCACGGTCTTTCCTACCAATGCCACGGAAGATCCAGCCAAGGTCGAGCCGGTGGACCTCATCTTGTTTTGTGTGAAGACCTACAACACCGATGAAGCGGCAGAGGCGATCCGCCCGGTGGTGGGTCCGCAGACGGTGGTAATGAGTCTGCAAAACGGGATCGATGCAGCAGAGCGGATCGGAAAGGCTATCGGAATGGAGCATGTCATGGGAGGCGCTACCTGGCTCTCGTCCGCGGTGGAAGCGCCCGGCGTCATCAAGCAGATTTCCCAGTTCCGCCGTATCGTCCTCGGCGAGCTGAGCGGAGGGCGATCAGAACGTATCCAACCTATTTACGAGGTGTTGAATCAGACAGGTATTACTGTCGAAATCTCGGAAGACATCCAGAAAGTCCTGTGGACGAAGCTTATTTTCATTTCAGCCGTCAGTAGTATGGGTTCGTTGACAAG
>DASWEH010000546.1:0-6138 GCA_036394895.1 Anaerolineales bacterium | reverse complement strand
TCTGGGCAGTGGCGCGGGTCTTGGGTCACAAAGTGCCTTGACGCTGAGCCATAATAATCATTGGCTCTTTGCAGTCAATGCAGGCAGTAATGAAATTTCATCTTTTGCCGTCACGGAAAGTGGTTTGGAATTAGTCGATGTCGTTGATTCGGGAGGCACTTTGCCTGTCAGCCTCAGTAGCTACAAAGACTGGCTCTATGTTCTAAACGCAGGCGGCAGCGGCAATATTAGTGGCTTTGCGGTTGGACAGGATGGATCCTTATCAGCTTTGGCTGGTTCAACCCAATCCCTGAGTAATGGCGGCGGAGGAGCAGCCCCGGCTGTGGCTCAAATCGCTTTCAGTTCAGACGGTAGTACGCTGGTTGTCACTGAAAAGTCAACCAACCTGATCGACACGTATACTGTAGAGAACGGCCTGGCTGGAGCACCTGTATTAAATCCTTCCGCCGGGACAACTCCTTTTGGCTTTGCCTTTGATCGCCACGATCATGCCATCGTCTCAGAAGCGGCGAGTGGCTCTGTTTCATCATATGAAATTGATGACGGCGAATTGAATGTAATTAGCCCTGCAGTGGTAAATACGCAGGCAGCAGCCTGCTGGATCGCGATTTCCAAGAACGGAAAGTTTGCATACACAACCAATGCAGCCAGTGGAACGATCTCGAGCTATCAAATTGCAGCAGATGGAGCTTTGACCCTTCTTAACCCCACTGCCGCTGTGATTGGTGCAGGCAGCAGCCCCGTCGACATGGCGTTCAGCAACAATGGTCAGACGCTGTATGCTCTAGCGAATGGTGCCCATGCGATTAGCATCTTCCAAATGAATGCTGATGGCAGCCTGACAACTCAAGATGCTGTCAGTGTACCGGTAGGGGTTGTCGGTTTGGCTGCCCGCTGATCAAAATATTAAAACGACTGGCTCGAAGTGCAAAAGGTCGGCAAGTATTGCCGACCTTTCTTTTTATTTTGATATTCTGGACTGGACTCAATACAGTATTTGCCGGTTCGCCTGTTCCGCTTCCTCGTATATTTTCCTGACCTCTTCCTTCATCTCCGCAGAGACGCCTGCGGTCTGCGGGATAAACTTAACTAGGTCGCGTGCCTGCCGCAACAGGTCTTTGACCCCAGCAATATAGGAAAGGTCATTTTTGCCCAATTCAGGAGGAACAGGATATTCGCGCGCTTGCTGGATCAACTGACGGGCACGGATGATCCGTTCAGCAGCAGGGATAAGTTTCGCCATCTCACTTCCTTTGAGTGGTTGAATAACAATGAAAAATCTGTCTTAATTTTAGCATAAAGAGATTTCCTCTTGACAAGCTGTTATTGTTGCAATATAATGCAATCGGTTGCATAAAACAAAGAATATGAGTAATAGAACCGTCCGCACGATCGCCGATATCGCCAAGCTGGCTGGGGTTTCGAAATCCACCGTCTCACGGGCACTAAACGACAGTCCGCTGATCGGTGAGGAAACAAAGGCTCGCATCCGCTCGATTGCCCGCCAGCATAACTTTCAGATCAACGCGCCCGCCCGTCGGCTGAGTATGAAGCAAAGCCGGACGATTGCATTTGTGACCCACGCTTATCATAAGGATTTCTCGGTGGCAGACTTGTTTGGGCTCGAGATCATGGGCGGTATTTCCAATGGATTGGCGCGCCTGGAATACGATCTGCTGGTCATCCATGTGGACCCAAACGACACAAAATGGGCGCATCAGTACTTCGATACTGGCCGCGTGGATGGATTTATCCTGATGACCGCCACCCGCAAGCAGTCACATGTGAAGGTACTTCTGGAATTAGGTGCTCCATTCATCATTTGGGGTGTCCCCCAACCCAAACAAAAATATTGCTCTGTCACTGGTGATAATTTTAACGGCGGCAGGTTGGCAACAGAGCATCTCATTGGTCTAGGAAGACACAGAATTGGCTTTATTGGCGGTCCAAGCGATGAATTAGAAGTGCAGCATCGTCAGGCTGGTTATGAAAGTACTCTGCAGGAAGCGGGTAGAGAAATTGATAAAGCCCTGATTGACTATGGGGACTTCTCGAACACTTCCGGAGCGGAGGCGATAAAGCGTCTGCTCAAAAAGGTTCCGGAGATCGATGCGGTCTTTGTCAACAGTGACCTGATGGCGATTGCTGCGATGGACGCGATCCGTGAAGAAGGACGGCGCGTTCCACAGGATATAGCAGTGGTCGGCTACGATGATCTATCGATTGCGGCACACAGCAATCCCCCATTAACAACCATCCGGCAGAACATCCCACTGGCAGGAAAATTGCTCGCGCAGAATTTGATTGAATATTTGCAAACAGGCATGGTGACCAATGTTTCGATCCCAGTGGAGTTGATCGTTCGGAAATCTGCTTAACCTTCGGTCTTTTTTTTAGGCATTAATGCAACCGATTGCATAAATATTGGTTCAACCGCTTATGATGAAAGGAAAAGAAAATGAATATCTATCCGTATTTCACCGATATCCGCAGTCATCTATCTCACAAATTCTTTACACTACGGACAAGCGCCAGGCGCGATTCACTCTGGGCAAAACTGATGGGAAAGAACACAAAACTGGAAAGCTTCCCAGAAGAAGCACCAGAGAAAAGCCAAAACAGAAAATTCATGGGTGCACAGGAGATTGCCATTCATGAGATCATCGGAACGGTTAGCAGACAGAATGACTTCGATCATCAGTTCCGTCCGCTCAACAAGCACTTGCGAGAACGCTGGGTAAATGTCTACCTTACGCTGGAGCGCGACGGCTGGTTGCCTATTCTCGTGCATAAGGTTGGAGGTCACTATTACGTTGAAGACGGGCATCATCGCGTCTCGATAGCCCAAGCACTTGGAATAACGTTCATCCAGGCCAATGTTTGGGAGTATCTCTGCCTGACCAAAGAAACAAAGAAGTGCCAACCCGAACCCTGCCTGGAACGAAGTTCGGCAAAAGTGTATATCGGAGTTGCGGACTAAAACGGTTCATATTAAAACGAAGACCCCAGAAAAGATCTCTAGGGTCTTTTCTTTTTGGGCCGAGCCAAGGCAGGAACCTACCGGCGTATGCGTCGGACGGACATATGATTTTGTACAGGGATGCGTTGGACAGCGGGCTTTGAGATGGAAATTGCAGATAAGAGTCTGACGACAGCCCCGAGTAGCCTATCTATAAGACTTAACATATCGTCTCCTTTCTGATCATTCCAGATATTTGCAGGACAGGGAGAAGACGACCACGGCAACTGTTCTTCAAATATCGGAAAGGCCAACATTCGAATATCTACTCTATATAACGAGAGGCATCGTATGAATACTATGTCAATTGATGAATATCAGATTAGAAATTTAAACCATTGATCCTCTCGTGGGAGAGGATCAGGTAATTCATACGCCGTAAACGGCAAGGCAAACCTGTCTAGTATTCCTTGACTGCTTTCTTGGCCGCTTCCAAGGCCTCAGCCGCACGCTCCAGCTGTTCGACGAGCAAGTCCTGCCCCGTGCTTTTCAGCTCTTCAGCCTTTCCCTTTACATCCCCCCGCAGAGAACCGGCCTTGGACTTGACTTGCGATACGGTATCCTTGACTGTCTCTGAGGTGCGGTCGCGTAGGTCTGAAGCTTTGTCTAGGAGATCATTACGAGTCTCTTCCCCCGAGCGAGGCGCAAAGAGCCACATGGTTGTGGCCCCGATCAAACCACCGACCAGCACCCCGGTGAGGAGGTGTTTGGCTGTACTTGTTGCTTCCATCGGTTCAAAATCATAGGTTTTCATTTTACTCTCCTTCTTTTCTGGGCAAACTTAAGTTCCCTATCCACAATAATGAATTGCACAGCTTATTCATCACATATGAAGTATGCGATTAAAATGTTCCACAACTGGTTTAACGGCATCGACTTTTTGTTGTTACGCCGGCAAGCATCATTTCCATAGATAGACATGGACGACCAATGCAAGGAATATAATTCACCTATGAGCACGGCACAGTTTTTGTTCCTAGGTAAATTACAAGATTTTTTGCCCAAAGATCAAAGGGGGCAGACGATCGGCGTGGAATTTCGCGGACGTCAATCCATCAAGCATTTGGCTGAGTCTCTTGGGGTGCCGCACCCCGAGATCGGACAGGTGCAGGTCAATGGTCAGGAAGGAACGCTGAGCACGATCACGCAGGATGGGGACCGGATAGACGTCCATCCCGTTCCGAACGGATGTCCGATCGAGCCGCGCTTCGTGCTCGATAATCATCTCGGGCGGCTGTCAGCCTATTTGCGGATGCTGGGATTCGATTGTCTTTACCACAATGATTATCAGGATGAAGAATTGGCTGAGACTGCCCAACAGGAAGAACGAATCCTTCTCAGCCGCGACCGGCGTCTGCTCATGCGAAAGGCGGTCATGCATGGCTATTGTCTCCGGTCCCTCGACTCGCTCGAGCAATTGAGCGAAGTGATCCGGCGTTTCGATCTCACCTCCCGAATCACTCCTTTCCATCGTTGTTTGCGTTGTAACCATCCCTTGGAGCCGGTGGCAAAGGAAGCTGTCCTTGACCGCCTGGAGCCACTAACCAAATTGTATTTTGATGAATTTCAGATCTGCCCGGCCTGCGGACAAATTTATTGGAAAGGTTCGCACTACGAGAAGATGCGACATTTGATTGAAGAGATCATATAAAGTAATTAGCAATTACTCTGACCTTGACAACATTTCTCTTACGGGTGTACTATCTTTCCACTCTCGCTTTTGCGCAGAACAGCGCAGAGTTTTTTTTGTTCCCCGTTCTCTCAATTGAATATTGCCATCTTTCGGCTGTCAATCCACGCGCATACAGCCGGAGGATTTGTTTAAGTCAACAGGCGTTGACCCGCCCGAACAACCGGGCATTCAACTTTTTGCACACAAAGGAGTGTGAGACATGTCTGACTTGACCAGCAAGAACAAAGCCTTGATGCGCCGTATCTATGAAGAGATGTGGAACGGCGGAAACCCTGCCTTGGCAAGGGAGATTTTCACGCAACCCGAAGGCGTGGAGAGATTCGTACGTCAATTCCTTCTATCCTTCCCTGATTTGCAGCACACGGTAGAGGAAATGATCGAAGAAAGAGGTCAGCTAGCAGTGCGATTCTCTGCACGAGGGAGACATACAGGTCCATGGATGGATTTCGCGCCGACGGGCAGATCGATCCTTTACACAGGCGTGACGTTAGCGCGCATCGTGGAAAACAAAATCATCGAACATCATACCTGGTGGGACAAGGCAGGTTTGATGGAACAGGTCAAAGGGTAAGCAGTGCCAGTCGTATAATTGGTAGCGATGACTAGTTCCATCCAAAACAACAAACAAGTGGTCGAGAGATTCTGGGCAGCTATGCAAACGAACGACTTTGAAGCTGCCGGTGCATTTCTGCATGATGACTTCACTCTCGAGTGGCCGCAATCCGGTGAGCAGATTCGCGGGCGGGCGAACTTTGTCGCGATCAACCAGAATTATCCGGCGCATGGACGCTGGGAATTCACGGTCCATCGGATCCTCGCGGAGGGCGATGAGGTGGTTTCGGATGTAGGCGTGACAGATGGGGTGGTCAAGGCGCGGGCAATTACATTCTCCACAATCCGCGACGGAAAGATCATTCATCAGATCGAATTTTGGCCGGACCCATTCGAGCCGCAGAACTGGCGCGCGGAATGGGTCGAGCGACTCTAAACAAGTAAACAATATATCTCGCCAACGTTCGTCCCGAGTTTACAGGCAGTCTTCAAAGTAAGGATGGATCCCCCTGATTCGAGGAGAAATCAAGTTGCGCCAGAATACAACAAGATCGGAATACAACCGACCCAAACCAGGTAGGTTTTATCTGGTTGTATTCAGGGAGATCAAGTCGTGTCACTACACGAAGTCGATGATCAGAAGCAAGGGAACTTCGGGAAGTTTGGCATGCTGGTTTTGTGTCCCCTAGCGGTTGATTTATGAAAGTGAGGCGTCTATACTGTGGTAATGTTGTTCGAAAGAGCAAGATTGTTTTTTGTAATAGAAAGGTACTTAAGCGAAGACCCTTCGCATATTACCCCTCTTGGGAGTCTTATGACTCTACACTTCGCTTACAACCTAGTTGGGCGGTACGCACAGTGAGCGTGCAGGCAG
>DASWEH010000545.1:0-2892 GCA_036394895.1 Anaerolineales bacterium | reverse complement strand
GCGATGACAATAGAGCAGATCAACATAATCGAGTTGCAGACGTTCAAGCGACCCGTTGATGCCTTCGATCAATCGCTTGCGGTTAAGCGTGTTGCGTTCATTTACATTGTTATGTATTCCCCAGTAGATTTTTGTGGAAACCAAGTAACTGCCGCGTCGCCAGCCTAGTTGCTTAAGCGCCGCGCCCATCACCTCTTCAGACTTGCCACCTTCATATGATTCTGCGTTATCGAAAAAGTTCGCTCCTGCCTCATAAGCTGCGGACATCATGTCCACGGCGGCTTTTATATCGACCTGATTGTGAAACGTAACCCATGAGCCAAACGATAATTCACTGACTTGAATTCCTGCCTTCCCCAAATGACGATATTCCATTTTTCCTCCGTTTAGAATTTTGATGCAATTATAATCTTCTCATGCGCCGCTGTCTTTTTCCGTTTCTACTTTTTACTTTTACCTCCATTCTTCTAACTTCTTGTACCTCACAGGGAATCAACTCTGCCCCTGCTCCCTTGACCCTTATCCCCTTTGGCACCTCAACTCGGAGCTCACCGATGGGAACACCCCAGATGCCCGAGGGCTTGATCACTGCAAAAGCGCCCCCTCCCAGCCCGACGCCTTTTACCTATACCGTGCAAAGAGGCGACACGATCAGCAGCATCGCCCTGAAGTTCGGCGTATCTATGGATGACTTGCAAGCCGCGAACCCTGAGATCTCACCCAATGCCATGTCTGTTGGACAGGTGCTCAACATTCCGAGCAACCCTGAGAATCCATCAAGTGAGCCGACACCAACGCCTGTTCCTTTCACGATTCAACTGATCGAGTGTTATCCAACTGTTGACAAAGGCCTGTGGTGTTTTGTACTTATCCATAATGATTTTTCAGATTTCATGGAAAATGTCAGCGCGCAGGTGACATTGGTCGATGCAAACAATACGACGATTGCAACGCAAACGGCATGGCTTCCATTGAACATTTTGCCGCCGAATACTTCTTTGCCTCTCACTGTGTTTTTCTCTCCAGAGATTCCATTGGATGTGAAGCCGCAAGTGCAAGTGTTGACCGCGATCCGCTTGCTGCCAGAGGATGAACGATATTTGCCTGCGACGATCAACAATACGCTAGTGCAGGTCAATGCAGACGGACGTAGTGCGCGCGTCAGTGGGATGGTGTTGTTGTCAGAGAATGAAAAGACAGCTAACCAGGTTTGGGTAACAGGAACAGCTTACGATGACGCGAGACGCGTCGTTGGCGTTCGGAGATGGGAATCCAGCGCGGATCTAACGGCAGGAGGAAGTCTTCCGTTTGAGTTCATGGTATCTAGTATTGCAGGCAAGATCGCGCAGGTTGAGTTTGCAGTAGAAGCAAGACCGTAGCCCCACCCGCCTGATTTGCTAAGCAAATCACGGGCACCCTCCCCAAATTCGACATAGATAATTCTTATTCGCAATCTTGTTTTATCTGTCGAATTTGGGGAGGGCTGGGGAGGGGCCTATTTCCCCTCCAGCCATATATATCTTTCTATCGGAATATCGATCGGCGTAAAGACATACCCTTTCACATACGGCTTGACCAATTGATAGGAAAGGGAGTAGGTGGTGAATAGTGCGGCGGCATCCTCAACAATGATTTGCTCCGCTTGTTGGTACAGCGCGATCCGCTTGGATACATCTTGTTCGACGCGCGCGGATTCGAGTAATGCATCGAGTTGCAGATTGGAATAACCGCCGTTATTTTGCGATGAGCCTGTGTGGAAAAGCACATCGGCAAAGTTTTCAGGGTCTGGATAATCCGCGCACCAACCGCCACTGAACAACTGACCATGATTGCCCGAATAAATTTGGTCATAGTAGTAATTTGGTTCAAGGTTTTCAACAGTAATGGTCACACCAAGGTTTTGTTCCCACATTTCCGCCAGCGCGGCCACATTTCCACTAACAGAACTGCCAGTGCCAATGTTGCTGAAGACGATAGGCGGCAATCCCTCAGGTCCGCCGTATTTCGATTGGGCTAGTAGTTGGCGCGCTTGTGCAGGATCGTAAGGCAATCCCTTGAGCGCGATATTGAACCCTGGCAAACCCGGTGGATACAATCCATTAGCAGGGAGGGCGTGTCCGTTTGTGACAATGTCAATATATTTCTGCCTATCGAAAGCCATACTGAACGCTTTACGCACGTTTACATCATCGAATGGAGGACGAGTCGTATCGAACACGATGTAGCCTGTACATAAATCGACCCCTGTGAGGAGTTCGTTATGCAACGGTTCGGTTGGATCGGTAAAACGTTCGACTGAATAGATTCCTGTAATATCGATCTCGCCTGATTCATAAAGCCTCTGACCCTCTCCTGCATACAATTTCACAACAATGTAGGGAATGCTTGGCGCGCCGAGGTAAAAGTCCTGGTTGGATTCATAGACTTTGCGTTCAAAACGTGTCCATTCAATGAGTTTATAAGGACCTGTGCCATTAGGCGTGCGATACCATTCTTCACTACTTTCCACATTGGCTTTATCTAAAATAAAAGCTGTTGCAAACGTAAGCTTCAAAAGGAAGTAAGGTTTCGGTGCGTCGATGGTGACTTGTAACGTGTGATCATCAATAATTTTGAGTCCGCTGATATGATCAGTTTTACCTTCATTCACTTCTTTAACACCCACGATGTCACCCAGATAAGTCAATACCGTATTGGAAGCAAGCGCAGGACTGGCGGCGCGCTCCCAAGAATACACGACATCCTGTGCAGTAACGGGTCGTCCATCATGGAATTTCGCATTTTGCCGCAGATAAAATGTATAGGCGGTACCGTCTGGACTCACTTCCCACTTTTCCGCGAGATCAGGAGTCAATTTCAAAGAAGGATCAAATGAAACTAATCCGCTGAAGA
>DASWEH010000544.1:0-3529 GCA_036394895.1 Anaerolineales bacterium | reverse complement strand
ATGTCGCAGGTCGAGCGCAGGCGTCCATTTAAATTCGTATTTGAACAAGGCCGGGACTTGAATCAGCAAATGAAGGGCAGCGCCAAGAATGACGCCATAGACAAGTCCATGAATGCCAAAGCGCGGTACGAGGAAGATTGCCCCAAAAATCTGACCGATGTTGTATAGGGCGGGCGCAAGCGCGGGCAAAAGAAAATGCTGGTTGGCTTGCAGGCTTGCCATCACAAGACCACTGATGGAAAAGATAACTGTACCAATGAGATTCAATCTCATCAGTTCTGCGAGCAGTTGACGTTGCTCTGCGCCAAAGCCAGGCGCGATACCGACCTCCGCATTGACAATTGGTTCAGCAAAAATGGCAATGAGAATGGCAATAGAACCAGTCACAATAAAGGCAAGATTTGCTACGCGCGAGAATAAATCCCACGCGGCAGCGCGACCTTTTGTTGTCAGATATTCGCTCATCAATGGGATGAATGCCATCGCC
Source organism: Anaerolineales bacterium (assembly GCA_036394895.1). Taxonomy (GTDB): domain Bacteria; phylum Chloroflexota; class Anaerolineae; order Anaerolineales; family Villigracilaceae; genus Defluviilinea. Next base: position 3,042 of record DASWEH010000544.1, on the reverse strand, counting down.
AGTGCGCCGCCTGAGATCAGCGCAAACAACACATCTGGCAAATTATTTGCCGCGTTGAAGGTATCCAATAATTCAACAGACCCGGCATACTGGCGCGAGATAATGCCCACGCGTACGAACGCGAGGATTTTGTCAATAAAGAAGAAGAACGCGATCAGTATCGATGTGCGCGCAAGAAAGGATAAATTTTTCATTGATGGGATTAATGATCGTCTGGTGGGGGAGTTTCAGAGAGCTTAACGTCTGGGAGTTTATCGGCCAGCTGATAAGGTTTATGGATGAGAGTTGGCAGGCATTGTGGACAGATGTAAAGTTCCTTGCCTTGGAATTTCAAGTTGATGAGCGGCCGATCCATTTCGGACGAGCCGCAATTAAGACAAATTGCGTTTGACATGGGTATCCTTGGATCGGTGATAACGATAACGTGGACTATGGCACATACGGAGGCATGTTCATCACGACAAATCTGTGATCTACATTTCGGCTTAGCGTATATTCAAATTGCGAGACGGGTGGCATCTCGGTCTCATTCGCTCCACAGCACGGACCGAGGACGAACAGGCTGCCATCGGGATTGCTAAATTCTACCTGAAAGACGTAGGAGTCGCCGCGTAGTTCCTTAAACGTAGCAGAGCGCACTTCCAGGCATTGCAATAATTGATTGTCACAAGCCCATGTCCAGAGCGCGACATGATCATTTGGGTCAATCTCGGTGTTGAATACTTGTAATTGCTCATATTCTCCGCCGTACAGGGGCACTGCCTCTGTGTAGTTTTTGGTATGGAGTAGCGTCAGAAAATTGACCAGCACATCGTATGCTTCACCCGCCGTCGAGGGCAGGGATCTTGGCGTAAGAGGCGTTGGTGTAAATGATGATGTGCTGATAGGCTGAGGAGTACAACCTACCAGAAGAATTAATAGAACAATGGAAAAGTGTTTTTTCAAAATGTTCCTTTGGTAATGCCTCCATCCACGGCCAGCGCAACACCGTGAATAAAGGACGCAGCCGGTGAGACCAGAAAAACCGCTGCATTTGCAAACTCCTGCGGGCGACCCATGCGTCCAAGCGGGATCTCAGCAGTTTGCTTGGAAGTTTCTTCCTCGATCATTGTGTTATTGTTCTTGGCGCGGAAAGCCATTAGCTCGGTAATGCGCTCGGTCTCTGTCCAGCCAGGCAGGATGGAATTAAAACGAATATTCTCCTTCCCAAGTTCCAGCGCCAACGATTTGGTCAAACCTACGGTTGCCGCACGAATACTATTCGAGAGAACAAGGTAGAGGGCTGGTTGTTTGACCGTGTAAGAGGTCATTGTCAATACACTCGGTGAATCGGACTTTCGCAAATGCGGCAAGGCAGCGCGGATCAACCGGACATGACTCATAAACGACGTATCCACAGCCTTTTGCCAAGTCGCTTCATCAAAGATCTCAAAGGAACCTGAGGGCGGTCCCCCTGCATTTGTAATCAGGATGTCGAGTCCGCCCAACACATCGACAGCAGACCTAATGAGCTCATCTACTGCGGACGCTTCGCTCACATCTCCCGCGACGCCGTAGGCGTGTGTGCCTGTTTCACGAGTGATTTTCTCCGCTGCAGCTTTGACCTTCTCTTCCTCACGACTATTGAGAGCGACTTTGCATCCTTCGCGAGCAAGCGTCAGAGCGGTGGCAAACCCAAGTCCGCGCGAGGAAGCGGCAACGAAAGCACATTTGTCTTTGAGTCCTAGATCCATACGGACCCTCCCAATCGATAATGGTAACAGATTTTGAAACAATCCTGATTGGAATCATCGAAGCCACTGGAAGAGGCGTTAGCCTATCCAGTGGCCTCGATTTACAGCCATCTCTCTTCTCGCTTATGGAATCAGCAATATCTTTCCTTTTGATTTTCTATCTTCAAGGTATTGATGTGCCTCAGCGACATCGGCAAGTGGAAACGTTTTGTCAATCCGAATCTTCAACTCGCCCGTGGATATCCAATTGAATACATCGTTCACTCTTCTCAATAGCTCAGCGCGGTTGGCCGTGTAATGTCCAATGTACGGACGTGTCAAGTAAAGCGAACCTTTTGCGTTCAGGACTTGTGGATCAAGGGATGGGACTGGGCCGGAAGCTGCACCGTAAAGAACCATGTAGCCTCGTGTCCGGAGACAATTCAGGCTTTTGTCGAACGTGTCCTTCCCGACCGAATCATAGACCACATCGACCCCCATATTATTTGTCAGCCGCTTGACTTCGGTCTCAAAGTCCGTTTGGGTATAGAGGATAACTTCATCTGCACCTGCCTCGCGTGCTAAGGCGGCTTTTTCTTCGGTGGACACTGTCCCTATCACGCGGGAACCGCAAATCTTTGCAACTTGGACCAACAGTTGTCCTGTTCCTCCACCGGCAGCATGCACCAGTGCGGTATCGCCTTCCTTAAGCGGATACGTACTGAAAGCTAAATAGTGAGCGGTCATTCCCTGGACCATCGCCGCGGCGGCATGAATCGCATCAACTCCCGCAGGGATCGGAACGAGTCGCCAAGCAGGGACAACTGTGTACTGAGCGTAGGAGCCTTGTACGCTCGCGTAAGCAACGCGGTCGCCTACTTTTACATCCTTTACGTTGGGACCAACCGCATCCACAATCCCTGCCGCTTCCTGACCAAGTGTAAACGGCAGCGATCCCTGATAACGACCGATGCGTTGATAGATGTCGAGGAAGTTGACGCCAATCACTTCAATCTTTACCCGAGCTTCACCTTCACCAGGTTCTGCTAAGGGAACATCTTTAACCTTCAATGCTTCAAGTCCCCCAAACTGTTCTACACGGACAGCTTTCATATTTTTACTCTTTCATGAAAAGTCATTTAAGTTAACCTTGCGAAGGTTTAGATCCTTCGGCTCCGCCTCAGGACATGCCTTCGCAAGGTTGTTTTCAAAAAATCGCATCCATCAAATCTCGTTCCCGCAACATACGCCGCTTCCAATTGTTAATCAGGGGAACAACAAATGGTAATAAGCGCAGGCTGTAATAGGGCGGCAGAACTGGCACCCCGAG
>DASWEH010000543.1:0-10825 GCA_036394895.1 Anaerolineales bacterium | reverse complement strand
TGTGAGTCATAGCGACCTCCGTAAAGTTTGTTGGAATAGAAAACAGTCCGTGTCTACAGACACGGACTGTTAGATAGGTTGGGGCGTGTCTGTAGACACGCTCCAAAACCTACCAACAGTCCGTGTCTGTAGACACGGACTGTTTTCTATTCCACCAACTTTTACGGAGGTCACTATGACTCAAACAATAACATCATTACCGTCCACCACCCTCAACATGGGCGTGTCCCAATCCATCCTGAAGAAAGCCCCGCGCTTCTTCGGCTCGCCCCAGTCCATCCTGACTGAGTTGTTCCAAAACTCCTTCCGCGCCGGCGCAAAGACCGTAACGGTCACTTGGAACAAGGAAACCCGGGTCCTGCAATTCAGAGACAACGGCTGCGGCTGCAAGCCGGAAGACCTAATTGTAGTCGGTGAATCTGGCTGGGGTGAAGACTCTCCCGCTGTGGATCCTGCCGGCATCGGCGCGTTCTCCATTCTTCGCCCGGAATATTGCGAACAGGTCACATACCGCTCCCGTGATTGGAGTATGGTTCTGTCCGCTGAAAATCTCGAACGCGGTCAGGTGGATGTATACCACTTCGACGAGCGAGCCGAAGGAATGGTGATTGAGATCGTCCTGACACGCAAAGCAGATTTCGTCAGCCAGGGCGCTGTTACTCTGGCGCGCGGTCGCTACCCAATGGAAGTTTACTGGGTGGAAACACCGAAAGAACCAGAAGTTGTCAAACCTTATGAGCTTTTGAATCGTGGCATTTGGGCAACTCTCAAGATCAAGGGCGTGGGAACGCTGGAGATCGGAAAGCATCATGGGGTATTCGATACACAGTATGTGGTGTGGCAGCATGCAGTAATGAAATCGGAAACATTCGAGAAAGCGCTGCGCAAGGCTGCTCAAGCACATAGCAAACTGGCAGATGGTATGTTCCGTCACATCAACTTCGTTCTCACAGTTGATCCGGTCTCTGGCATTCGCCCGAAGCTGCCTGATCGAAACGACCTGATTGGCGATGTTCATCTCGATACTGCCTGCCAGAAAATCGTAAAGGCAGCGATGAAACACATGCTGAAACCCTTACGTCCGGACCTGTGGCCCAATCGTGTGGGCAACTACGATTTTGAACCGAAGGGCGTGAACGATGAGCATCTAAAGTCTCCGCTCCAAGCCATTTACATGGAAGTCCCAAAAGGCGCCATGATTAAGAAACTGCTGCAGGATGCGTGGGGTGTCCCACAATTGATCATGGAGCATTACGGATATAAGGCTATCGTTTGGGATCACATGCAAAGCTACAACGTCAGCACCGTTCAGGACGATGGATATCAGATTGAGATCGAATGGGATCAGGTTATGAACTTTGTCCGCAACGTGCCGGTGATGGTGGTTGACAGCGAACTGATTGCCGAATCACTTTGCAACCAGGGCATCTACGCTTATGTGGATGCGAAACGCACCACTGAGATTGTGTATAAGGATCTACTACTCACCCCCAACCACATGGTCGCTTTTGCAAAAGAGATTACGGTCAACGGAACTCCCGTGAACTGGCTGCTTCCATCCGGGAACACGGCATTATTCAGCCGCTGATCGTCACCCCTGCCAATGCGAACGGAATCCACACCCTGATAGCCGGTGAACGAAGATTGATCGCCGCTGGGCGCGCCGAGCTCGAAACGGTTCCGGCAATTATCCGCGAAGTCACCTGTGAACAAGACTACCTGATCCTCGCTCTGGTCGAGAACGTGGACCGCTCGGAAATGACCCCGGTTGAAGAAGGCGACGGATACCTCGCGCTCCGGGCACAGGGACTCTCAAACGCCGAAATCGCTCGAAGGGTCGGTGTGAATGATGCGCGCGTTGGAAACTGCATCAACTGTGCATCCCTTCCCGAAAAGACCCGCGCGCTGATCAATAACGGTCAATTATTCATCTCCAATCAGTTTATCTCCCGCCTGCACGATATCGCGGAGATCAGCCAGAAGGCATGTGATGAGCTTGCGCAGCAGATTGCCGATACCCAGCCAGCCCTCAAGGTTGCCAATAAGACCGCTACCACTGTCCTGAATCAACTGGCTTCTCTGAAGCAGGCGAAGAAGCCTGCCAAGTGGAAAAAGAACATCGTTGATGCGGCATCCAAGCTCTCCGAATTGGATATCGACGAGAGTCAGCCGCCTTTGCCCAGTAAATGGGATGTGCTGAAAGAGGCAGGACAGTTGCCTTCGTGGAATATGGTCACCGAAGCGGCGCTGATGATCTGCGCGGGCTGCGATCTGTACGGGTTTGCAAGTCACCCGATTTGCTCCGCGTGTACCGCTACTCGGATGCTGGCTCAACTTGCAAAGAAAGCTGAAGAACAGAAAGGATAAGTGGACATGGCTCTTGCAGACATCTCATTGAATTTCGACCTTACCGCGCTGATCACAAACTCCTTGAAAGTGGGAATGGCTCAGGCACCAGCTCGAAAAGCGCCGCGCTGGAGCGAAAAGGATCTCACTCAAGTTAAGGAACTACTGCCGTACTACTCCCCAAAGATTGTCGGGCAGATGCTCGGCAGAAGCGAAGATGCAATCAAGATCATGCGCCAGCGCCAGCACATCAAGGCAGGCTCGAAATCAGAAGGATGGCTTACCGCAAACCGAGTGATGCGGCTTCTGGGTATGCCGGATGCTCGTCCAGCGATCGCATGGGTCAAAAAGGGTTTGGTGCTTGGACATCGAATCGCCGGTGATGATACGTGGATGGTGCATGAAATCTCTCTGCGCCGCTGGATTGTTTCCTCTCGATCCTGGGTCTACTTCGATACGACCCGTGTTCAGGATCCACATCTCGCTCGCCTGGTCGAACTCGCTCAGGAACGCTGGGGCGATAAGTGGCTTACCACCCGACAAGTCGCAGACTTGAAGGGAACCACTACTCGGCAGATTGGTCAATCGATCTTCCGCGGCGCGATCCCGGCCATTCATATCGTAGGCAAAGACGGCCGCCACGAAAATGCGGCTTGGTCCTTCTGGGCAGTCAAGCGATCTGATGCAGAGGCGTGGCAATTAAAGCCTCCAGCCTTTGACCTCACGGACCGTATGCACGCCTTCATCTTGTTGTCAGGTGCAATTGGTCTCAGTGGCATGACCATTGGCAAGATGGTGAACCTTTGCCACGGCACCACATCCCAGCGCTTCAGCCTCATGAACAATCCCCGACACCTGAAAAAAGTAATAGCAAAATATGGGCTCAAGGATATTGAGTACCGGCGCAAGGTTGGTGCTCATGCTGACTGGCGCAAATTCGCCCACCGCTTCCCGCAGGTGCGTGGTGCCTTTGAACGATACCGCGATGAGAAAGCCACACTGAACGATTGCTACCTGATCGCCCGCATCTTGAAAAACCAAATGGCAGCAAATGGGATGAAAGTCAACGTCAACGCCATCGGCAAGGTTTCACATGGGACCGTTGATGAGCTGGTCAAGCGCATGCACAAAGCCGGCATTAAGCCGTATTTGCTACGCAAACCTAGAAAACGATAACTGGCGGTTGCATGAACATTGAAGAAATCAAAGCATGGCTCGGACAAGGCGAAGACGAAGAAAACCGCCCCAACTGGTCGGTGATCAAAGAGAAGTTGATCGAAGCTTTGGTCACGGTTGGCATCCCCGAAGAAACGGCACAGAGCATGTTTACAAGCGCGGACGCATCCCTGCGAATCTTGCAAGAAATAACCAACGATTACCAGGACACCCATTTGGTTATCCACAAAGACGCGGCAGATCTTTCGCCGTGGAACAACTCGCAGGCATTCAACTGGGAGGGCTACTTCGAGAGTGGGGATATCAACCTGGCACTGATCCTGCTTGTTCTGTGCGCCAAGTGCAATCCGCTGGAGAAATTTGCGTGGGCTGAAGAGATCGTGTTTTACGTCAATGCGGACTGGCAAAAGAAACAGTATGGAGTGACTTACTGAAAGGAGTCCACATGGAAGAAGGACAATGCATCAAATGTGGCAGACCCCTCCGCGACCCTGACAGCATCGCTCGCGGCATGGGTCCCGAATGTGCGGGTACCAATGGTGGTCATCGAAGAAGCTACCGCGCCAGGGTTAGCTCGCATGGCAGTTCCGATTATGCGGCAATCGGCCACGGCAGCACGGTTAATCCCACGTTGTTTGCTTTGGTTGAGGAAGGTCAGCATATAGAGGAACGGCCGTTGGTTGAGGAAGTATTGCCTCGCAAGAGCGCGCTCGCTGAAATTCTGATGCAGTTCCCAACCGATCTTATAGATCTGGTATTGTCTGCGCCCGCTGCAGGTGCGATTGCCTGGCAAGTCAAGAATTACTCGAAGAAGAACAAGCCAAAAGGTTCGATGCCTCCAGGCAACATTTTGCAGGAAATTCGCCGAATTTGCATCGATCTCCGGCTGACCTTCTGGCCTGGTATGTCCAATCACCAGGGGCAGCAAATCGCGTGTGTCCCATACGGGGAGGAGGGTTGGAGATTTGAACATTCGGAAAAGGTGATGAGTCGGCAGGAACTGGAGGCCTATTTGTCCCGATACGGGATGATACGCTCGGCCAGTAGTTGATATCACCAGTACTATCACACGCCCGAAAGTGATATCACGCTGCTATCACATAGAAGCAGAGGACAATCCCTGGTAGTCCGGTTCAATTAATCATGTGTGGGCAGATGTTACGAAAGTAACCATTGATCAAACCAGCCCCACCACTCACTTCGACAGACCGATTCGATACGTGCGTCACGAAATAAGCAATAAACACCAAATTCGGAAACAGGCTTGAGCCAAGTGCTTCAAGCCTGTTTTGCTATTCACCTTATGGAGGCAACTATGAACATTGACAACTTGACTATCTACCATGTTCTGAATTTTGGAGCGAAGTCCTGGTGGGCACACCAGCAGTTGCGCGACATGGGCAAGCATGTGGAAGCTCGCCGGGAAGAATGCCGCAACATTTTGAGCGATCTGGAAACTGTACGTTCGGCACTGTACATTCTTGTTGGTCACGGGCGCTTTGTGATCGTCACGGGTACTTACTCCAATGTTTCCGGATACGGCGAAATGGAACATCCCCTGGTGCTGGCCTGTGTTCTTCGGGGAGTTCCCTGCGTGGAATATTCCAAGCTTGACCGCGAGATCACGATCATCCTTCCGGTACCTGGTCCGACGTTCCCTAACCGCACGGGCCAGATCCGTCTGCTCGATGACGTTTCCTTCGCTGTCCATGCGGCGATTGCTAACTTCGCCGGCGCGCAACTCTACAACATCGATCCGAGGAGTTATGAACACTATGTTGTATCCAAATATGGCAACGGCTGGATGGTAGTGAATACTGAGAACGAAAAATCACCGAGGCAAGTGCCTGGCTGATTTCGATGGCGATCATGACCGACCGTGATGGGTGGGAGAACGGCGAGTTTCGGAAAGGCGAGAAATGGCTGCCTATCACATTTTGGAACATTGAGATTAAGGACGAGGAACCTCTGGCGGCGCTTATGTATTCATGGGGCAATGATGTCGATGTGTTCGATGAGTTGGGTGAATACCGGTTCCACTTCGCTCACAAGGATTGGAGCGTGACCATTTCCGAGAACCTGAGGTTGATCGACATTCATCGGGTAGAAAAGGAAATGGTGAAATACCCGACCAAAACGGAGGCGTAGTCATGGACCTGAATACCAAAAAGCTATTCTCGCGGGAGTTTGAGCAACGCCTGCAGACGTTGACAGACCTCTCCCCGAAAGACGTGCAGGCTTTGTACGAAATCTCCCAGGGGCTGCCGTTGACTGCTCATCCATCCACTCGTAATTCCCTTAAGCTTGACAATTTGATTGTCACTGCTGCGAAAGGGTTCAAGCTGACTCTGCTGGGCGAAACCGTGTACAAGAGGGCATTGGACATACTTAACCATGATTGGGATCCGGGCCGTTACTTTGACGCTGACCAGCTCAATCTGCTGAAAGGCAAAACACTGGTCTCACTAGCCAGCCCATATGGAAATATCTTGGAGTGGACGTTGAGAATGGCGCTGTAAAACTGGCGATCTTCCTTGGATCAGGACCACAAGTTTATCGTCAGCTTTCGAGATGCTGGGGGTGGATCTAGCCAGCAACAACCTAGTCGGCATCGTCGGCGAGTTCACTCATCCAGAAAGGGCTATCCACGGAGAGCTGATTGGTTTAATCGAGAAGGGAATTGACCTGCTGACTCGGGTGATTCCATACCTGACAGGTAATCTGCGGACGAACATACGCAGATGAGGACAGAGGAAGGTCGCAGACTTCCTCTGTCCTGTGGAGGATCAAGTCTATCGGGTGGCATCTATCACTCCTTGATAAGAAGAACTTGTTTCTGGAGAGATTGATGAAATACGAACGTGAGATGCGCGCAGGCGATCTTATCTCTTCTCTAAGCAGATCCGGAATGATTTAGGAAGGCCATCAAAACTACTCATAAGAATCACAGCCATGGCTAGTTGCTGGACTGTGATGTGTAGCAGCTAGAATTTTTTCATTTAAGTACTGGAGTATGTCTTTTTTTATTTAAGCGGTTGAATACGGTCAAGCATGGAACTGGAGATGGGCTTTTGGTAGAGGCGCAGGCACATAGTTTTTGTGAGTGATTCCAGTATCCGTATGGGCAGGGATATACACAATCAAGTATCCGTACTTGTGCAGTTTGCGTTGCCTGTCGAATTCTGTATTCAGCCAATACCTATAGCTACCAGCTGACTAACGATCCAAAAATGTAAAGACCGATGCCAAACACTGTATGATTCATCAAACTACGAAGTCTTGCCTGAGTAGGATTTGACGTTTTTGATGCAGCAATTCCAAGCCCAAAGGAGGGCTGCATGATGAAGAATGGCGCCGCGACAGTGAAGACTCCGAAGGTGATTGCGGGAATCAGTGTTGGGTGTTGAAGCCAGCTGCTGCCTATTGATGCAACAAAGGCGATGGCGAACATGACACCAATTGCGTAGTGGGCAAACCATCCTATCGTGCATTCTGCGCTCTTCGGTGAAGCAGATGCAATATTTGAATGTTTAAAGGTTCCTTCTGGCATGTATCGAAGCCAGCGTCCGACCAGACAGATGTTGGATGGAGTAATCTTAAAGGCATGTTGAAGAAACAGCGCCCAAAGATCAAAAGTGAGCGTTGCGCCAAGCCCCATCAGGATTGTGCCAATGAAGGAGAGAGCTAGGTTATTCAGGAGTCACCTGCCTATTGGTTGTTGATGCCCCATTAATGATTGGACGGTCCATCGAATTCCTTTTACCCATCCAACGCCGAACGGTGTATGTTCTCCGCTGGGGAGTAGGAGGAAACAACGCGGCTTTGACGGAACCAGCGGCCAACTCAATTATTGGGCGTGCTACCGTAGCAACCAAGCAATGCCAAAGGCAATGAGCCAGACCGACCACAAGATATAACTAATGGCATTGATTGCGCCTGCTGCCTTGAAGCCTGTCTCCTCAAATACTCCACACAATACACCGATGGCCGGAATAAGTCCCAGCCACCCAAACAATGGATTCGCGACATTCGTCTGAATGAGAGCGATACACAGTAGGATCGTCCATGTACTGGTGAAGATGTAGCCCAGGTGCTCACCAATTGCCACCCCTACATAGCGATGAAAAGCCTGAAAAACAACTTCCACGCTATCGCGAGTGGCCTGGGTCGCTTTCGGCTGAGTGTACATATCGGCAAGAGTGGGAACGAGAAAAGGCCAGCGTATCAGTCCAAGAAACTGAACGGCACCTGCGAGAACGCCTAATGTAGTACCCGCTGCTAAAAACCAGGGCGCGGCTGGCTGGAATATCTGCTGCACCAAAACTGGGACTGGAGTGAACAGCACCGCCGAAAATGTAAAGGCGTACCAAAGCAATCGCAGTGATGCCCCGCCTTCCTTGAAACGCCGCAAAATATGATCCGTTGGCTTACGCAGGATGTCTGGATACTCAAATGCTCTTTGCAACAGGAAGAAAGTTACATTGAACGCGATAGGAACAATGATGAGCAACAGGCCGGTCAGTGTTGTCAGTTTCATTATTTGATTCCTTGTGATAAACGGAATAGGAAGTACAGGGCCAGCCCTGTCAGAAATTGGAAAGCCAATGCGCCCGACGCGCCAAACACAGACCATTTGTAGCTGAGGTCAATACCTGCGCTGCGAGTGATAAACCATCCTACCGTCCAGGCAATGGCCATCACTCCAATCCAGATGATGGATTGTGGCAGAACCTGCCGCAGAACGATCCACTGCGCAATCCCCATGCACAAGCCCGTGATCGCTGCCCGCCAAAGTAATTCGTTACCCCCGGTCTCGCTTCCGAGCAATACGGTGCTTATCGCAAGCCCTACTGCCATACCGATGCTCGTGGCAACAACCCACCAAATTGAGAGAGGCAGTCGTGATTTAAGAACAAGCCACCAAACGAGGCCGAGCGTTGCCCCAGTGATTGCTCCGGCGAGGAGAGCCCGCACCGGAGTGGTAACAGCACCAATAAGGTTAGCCAGCAGCCCAGCAATCGGAAAGCCGAGAAATGCCAATCCCCAGAATAGCCAGAAACGCCAAGAGATAGTAATGTCTTGCATGATAGACTCCTTTGTCAAAGTGTAGCACCCGAGAGCAGGTGGTACCTAATAGTGCTCATCATACCTGTGCTGCCTCTTTGTCAAACCCTTTGAAGACTTTCCACAGAAGCCAAAATATCAGTAGGACCTCTCCAACAAAGGTGAATTGCGCGATATTCAGGCTGTAACTAGGGGAAAGTGTTTTTCCAATACCATCAACGATATATCCTACAGATGCAAGCACAAGGAAGACTCCCAGCCATTTGGGGATATAGCCTGATCCAAAAGCAAGATAGCCAAGCACCAAAAGGTGAAAGCCGAAAAGGATCAGACCCTTATCCCATATGCTTTGAAATGCCTTCAAGAATGACATTGCCTGAGCACCATCTGGTGTAAGGACCTGCAGAGCCACATAGAGCTTGCTGATGGCAAACATAAAAATGACTCCATAGATCACCCGCAACCACGCCGCAAGAGCAGAGAGATTTTTATTCGCGGGAATCAGCACGATGTAAAGCCCCCAGGCGACAACAATATCAAGGATTGCCACAATGAAGAGCAAGATGATGGCCGTACGGAACTCTCCTATGGAATTCAAAATGTTTTGGGCGGATAATGCGGCATTATCGAATATGACCAGTTTCTGAAACGTGTTCAAGTACGCGATTGGAGAGAGGATTGCCATAAGCAATAATCCCACCCCTGCAACCATGGCGGCTGTACGTAGCGATTTATTGGCGAAGGGTGACGCATTTTCGTTTGTATTCATTTCTTTCTCCATTGTTATTCAGATAAGCCTTAGACTACCTCACATCGTGAGGCATACTATCCCTACAGACGCTAAACTATTGCTGGTCTCTTGACGGTTTGGCGCAATGTCGAAATGCCAATGACGGTGCTTATTACCCCCCACACAAGCGCGAAAATCCCACTGACAAGTGCTACCCAGCCAACATCCGGCTGGAAAAGAATAACAGTGGAGATGTTCGCCTCGAATGCAATCGGCAATGCCACCAGAAGTATATAGGCAATTGCAGCGTTCCAAATGAACGGCAAAGCGATATAACCCGCGACTTGCATCCGCGTTGGGTGCTGCGCACTCCTCTGCCAGAAACGAATGCGGCGTAGCGTAGCCTGGACTGCGCTAATATGCAACAAAGGAATCAACATCACGAGAGCATAGATGATCCGCATATAAAGGAATTCATTCCCAGGTATGGTTGCCTGATCAAGCAACATCCGCAGCACGTTGCCTGGGACTCTTGATACGCGAATCCCTAACATCGGACTGTAGGTGTTCATGACCATTGCCATCGCGATGTTTTTCTGTGGCACGAGGAACATATCGATCGTATATCCCGGAACTGCCCCATTGTGTCTGATGACTTCTACATCTTGAAAGTGCTGCACTTCCCAGGCCATACCGTAAAAATCAGTTGAACCTGGCATTGGGACATCAGGGTGATGTAACGCAGCAATGCCGGCTGGGGACAGCACAGAGACATCCTGATAGCTTCCATCGTTTAACTGCGCAATCAGATAATGACCCAAATCCTCGGCGCTCATGTTGAGATAACCCGCTGGGAGTGAACCACGTACGAAGGGAAGGTTGGGCGCGGCGACTGGCATACCGAACCATTTCTGAAACCCTACTGCGAGCCCGTCTTGTTGAGCCTCGGTTTTCGATGTAAAACTGTTCTGCATATCCAGGGGGTTGAAGATATGTTCTGTGATGTAAGTCTCATAAGATTGGCCACTGACCTCTTGTATTAACATTCCCAGCATGACATAGTTTGCATTGGAGTACTCATAACGCTGACCGGGCGGCGCAATAAGATCGATCTTTGCCAATGCCTGCACGTTGTTTTCAATCGCGGAATCACTCAAGTCGACATTTGCTATTTGTTCCTGCCCGATAGATCGGGGAATTCCACTGTCCATGTTTAGAAGATGGCGTACAGTGATAATTTCGGAGGCTTTCACATCTGCGACACGAAACCCCGGCAGGTAGGTTTGCACCGGCGCATCCAACTCGATCTTGCCTGCTTCGACCAATTGCATGACGGCGAGTGCGGTAAAGGATTTGCCAGTGGAACCAGTGAAAAATGGCGTCTGTGGGGTGACCGGACGGCCCGACCCATCGGCTACCCCAAATGCCTTCGGATGGACAATTTGATCACGCTGCACAATGACAAGCGCCGCGCCCGGAATACCAAGCTCTTTCATTTTTCTGCTGACG
>DASWEH010000542.1:0-6341 GCA_036394895.1 Anaerolineales bacterium | reverse complement strand
CAAAGCCAACGCGATCCGTGGGGAAGCCGAACGTCTCATTACCATCGCGCGCAATAGCGCTTCGGGTGATGATGCACAGAAGGTTCATGCCCGTCGCTTGGTGATCTCCAAACTTGGAGATAACCAGGTGATCAAGCGTCTCTTTGACGAAATCGCTCCGCGCTTTGCAACGCGCAACGGTGGCTACACTCGTATCTTAAAGCTCGGACCCCGTATGGGTGATTCGGCTGAGATGGTGATTTTGGAATTGGTTGAAGAATAGAGTAGTAACGGCTTCCCTGGCACCGACCGCCAGGGCAGGTGTAGCCGTTCTTCCTGACGACTAGAGTCGTCACTACAATGGCACGTTACCAATTGACTCTTACCTACGACGGCACGGACTTTTTCGGAAGCCAGCGCCAGGCGAGCAGAAGAACGGTACAGGGCGAACTGGAAAAAGCCTTGTGCAAGTTAGGGTGGGCTGCACGCTCGGTCCTACTATCCGGGCGAACGGATACAGGCGTTCACGCGACGGGTCAGGTGGCTTCCTTTGACCTCAACTGGTCCCACTCTGACGAGGATCTCGTCCGGGCGTTGAATGCCACCTTACCCGTTGATATGGCTGTACACCAGGCACGGATGGTACCTGCAAAGTTCCATCCGCGTTTTGATGCAACCTCCCGCCGCTATCGCTACAAGTTGTTCTGTCAGCCATTGCGCGACCCGATTCGGGAACGCTTTCACTGGCGAGTATGGCCTGAAGCAGATGGCGAAGTACTTGTAAAGACCGCGCAGCTTTTTCTCGGAACACATGATTTTTCTGCCTTCGGCTCCCCGACCACTCCCAGAGGCAGCACCGTGCGGACCGTGATGAAAGCTGAATGGACACAAGCCGGACGAGACGAATGGCACTTCGAAGTACAAGCCGACGCCTTTTTATACCGAATGGTGCGGAGGCTGGTATTCGTCCAGGTAGCTGTTGCGCAGGGAAAATGTCGCCATGGCGCCACGGCGACGGTTTCAGCGGAGGCGGTCGCTCATTCTTTAGCGAAACAGGCAGCGGCTGGAACAGAGCGCGACACGCTTACCACAGTTCCTGCGGGATTAGCTCCTGCACATGGGCTAACGCTCGTCGAAGTGACATACCCAAATATTGAGTCAATTGGTCAATAAGAAAAGAAACGGAGAATCAGAAAGTGTACAAGTCGTACTATCCGAAAGCAAGCGAAATCGAACGCAAGTGGGTACTTGTAGATGCCAATGGCGAGGTTCTTGGACGGATTGCCACGCGCATCGCACGCGTCCTGCTTGGCAAACATAAACCAACCTTCACGCCCGGCGTGGAGATGGGTGATTACGTGGTGGTGGTCAATGCTGAGCGCGTGACTGTGACCGGCACGAAAACCAGCACAAAGATGGAAACCAAAATGTATCACCGCCATTCAGGTTATCCTGGTGGTTATAAAGCCATCTCGCTGCGCGATCAACTGCAACAACATCCTGATCGCGTGTTGCGCGCGGCCGTGTGGGGCATGTTGCCACACAACCGTATGGGACGTGCGCTGCTCAAGCGGTTGAAAATCTATGCCGGGCCCAACCACCCGCATACCACAAACCATCCCGAGCCGCTGGTCACTGGCGAGAAGTAAAGAAAGAGGTTAATAAGTTATGGCACAGTATTATGAAGCAATTGGCCGCCGTAAGGAAAGCACAGCCCGTGTCCGCCTGATGGATGGTTCCGGTACCTTCACGGTGAATGATAAGGAAGCCGCTGTCTATTTCCCGCGAATTGGTGATTTGCAGGATGTATTGCGCGCCTTCGACGCCGTTGGACAGGATGCAGGCAAGTATGATATCACTGTCAAGGTGAATGGCGGTGGTGTGACGGGCCAAACCGAAGCAGTGCGTTTAGGAGTTTCCCGCGCTCTGGTTCTGATCAATGGCGATTGGACGTCTGCATTGCGTAAGCGTGGTTTGCTCACCCGCGATGCCCGCGTCAAGGAACGCAAGAAACCCGGCCTCAAGAAAGCCCGTAAGGCTCCTACCTACACCAAGCGTTAATTTTTTCAAATCTATTTTTGAAGCGAGATACGTAATTCGTAAGATACAATACGAGTTGCGTATTTTGCTTTAAATTGAATTGGAGACTTTCATGGATTTTACCCTGGTCGCTAAAATTTTTGATGCGCTTCAAATCTCTCCGCCCTCGAAGCTGATCCTGCTGGACGCGCAGACTCTTGCCTCCGCGCATGTTCCGCCTTACCCGCCGGATATGCCTGTGCTTTTAACAAATATTGATTCGCGTGAACTGGCTTTGCATTTGAAGGATGTGCTACTGACCACATATCCGAGCGAGCATGTTGTTTATCTTGTAGGTGATAAAAAGAAGAAAGAAGAAAGAATCGAGTTATTGGGTGGAGAAGAATTTTTTAAAAGAATTTGTTTGTATATTCCTCCATTAGGGGAAGGGACATCCTTTGAGTCCTTTGCTGAGATTGTCGCCCACCTGCGGGCGCCAAATGGCTGTCCGTGGGACCGTGAGCAGACTCATAAGTCTTTGCGCAAGCACTTACTGGAAGAATCCTACGAGGCCATTTCTGCGATCGATTCCGGTGATTTCACCGATATGCGCGAAGAATTTGGTGACTTGTTATTGCAGGTGGTTCTGCAGTCTCAAATCGCAAATGAAGAGGATCAATTCAATGTCAATCAAGTCATCCACGGGATTCACTCCAAGATCGTCCGCCGCCATCCGCATGTGTTTGGCGATCTGAAGTTAGAAGGTGTTGATGGCGTCTTGGCAAATTGGGAGAAGTTAAAGGAAAAGGAAAGAGGAAAGAAGAAAGATGGCAAGGGATTGTTGGATGGTGTTCCGTTAGCCTTGCCCGCTTTAAGTCAAGCCCAGGAATATCAGGATCGCGCTGCGCGCGTTGGCTTCGATTGGCCCGAGATCGAAGGTGTTCTTGACAAGGTCAAGGAGGAAATTGAAGAAATCAAGAATGCAGAAACCGATTTTGAGCTTGCCTCCGAAATTGGGGATCTGTTCTTTGCTCTTGTGAATGTGGCACGTTGGAAGCACATCGATGCCGAGTCCGCATTGCGCGGGACGAATATGAAATTCAAAAAGCGCTTTGCTCATGTGGAACAAGGCGCGAAAAAGGAGGGACGCGTTCCCTCCGCGCTGTCATTGGATGAGATGGAATCCCTCTGGCAAGAGGCGAAGAGAAAAGAAGGCTAATTAGCTCCAGCCTTCAAGGCGCCAGCCGCGCGAGACAAAGAGGGGAATAAATGCAGGCGGGATGAACAAGCGGTCTTCGGGATTGGGAATGTGAAAGTAGCTCTGCGGCCGAAGGATTACATCGTCATTGCGACTAAGATCAATCACGGCGCGACTAGGTGCCTCACGTCTGCCGAGATATCGAATTTCAAACGCTTCAAAGCGAAGCGGGTTTGCTGGATTAAAGACTCCGCTTCCGTTCACGCGAGCCTGGCTGATAAAGTCGCGGGCGCGACGCAGAGCAGGAGTCGTTTGAGCAACTTGATTCGCTGTTCGAGGCGCCATAACCGCATCGAGCAAAGACGTGTCCCGGAACGGATCAATGTTGGGCCAGATGAAATAGGGCAGCGCCGCGCCTTGTTGTAGCATTCGTTCATTGTAGGGCAGAGGCCGCGGGCTAGGGTGGTCGGCGTCGGGCTGGTTGCGATTAATGAAAGCCAGAAAACGCCCATTGGAATCAAATACCTCGAACGAGAACGCGACAAAATAGCGGAACGTATTCAGATCCTGTCCAAGCGCGTCCATATCGCTTTGAACGAGAGCGACCAAAGCGGTCTGGGCGTTATTGGCATGGAAACGATGGTTGACGCCTGCACCAGGACCGATACGAGTAGATAAGTGGGCAACCAGATCATCATCGAGTTGGAATGGCCCGAATTGAGAGGCAAATGGATCGGTGAGATAGCTTTCCCACTGTTCTGAGTCGAGATCATTGCCTCCCTGGGCGACGGCCAAATCAAATGATACTTCGGGCGAATCAATTCCAAGAAAACGGACAGATACGCTCCCCTGCAAATGACTGCCGATCGTGTCACCGTCGTGGATCGAATCATGAAGCGATTGTGGCTGCCCGTTTGCAGCGCGTCGGATGGATACGACTGCGCGGGGTTTGTTACCCGTGGTAAAGAAGACATTAGACGACATTTGGTTTTCCTTTTCAGCTCGTTATTCGTACGTGCACAGACGCAGGTTGAACCTAACTCGGGCGCACCATCCTGGTTGGTGACTCAGATTCTAAAGCGAGGAGTGCCTAATCCAGTAGCACACTGGTATCGCTATCACTGTGCAGTCGCTCTCCATACCATAGAGTGACTGTCCCCGCTGAGGAAGGTGGTTTTCGTAACCAATGTTTGCGTAAAACCACCGATCGTGACTGTAGGCACGAGATCATTTTGAATAGACGTACCTTGGCAGGTTAAGCGAAGATGACCTGTTCCGATGTCACGGGTCAATCGACCCTCAATCTTTAGCTGGACACGGCCAGCGGCCTGTTGAGTATCAGAGGCGGCCGAGAAATGCCCATCTGCATCGACTGGAATCTCATCGCTGACAAGGATCGAAATAATCTTGAACTCGCTCGATGGCAGAATACCAAGGCCGGACTTATTTACAAGAAGCTGCGTGTCACCATTTAGTCCGGAAATGGTCCCTCCATCATCAGACAACGTGAAATGGAGAGAGCCACCGCTTTCAATTGTGCCGGTAAATAAACTCATCAATATCACCTCGTGTTTCATCTAGACTGGCGTCTTGCCACCGTAAAAAACGAGCGGTCGCCGACTTCCGCCGGCCGTATATTGCCATAAAGGGAGTTCAGATGATAGAAGAACCGAGATTCGGTTGAAATCATTATTCTAGTGATCAAATGTCTTGACTAGCTAGGAATTTCCCTAGTTTTTCCTTCTCCTCCATGAGAAAAGCCTACGCATCATGTCCGCTTTGAGCACGGTAGAAGAATGCCAGGACCGCACTTCCAACTACCCCAACACGCGCAGATTGATTGTGATGAAAGCAAGAATATAGATAAGGAAAAATAATCGAATCTATCTGAACTGTCTCTCGAAGATTTGGATGTTCTCGGGAAGAAAAGAAGCAGGGAGGGTAATCCTTATTTAATAAACTGTTCCGCGCGATCAATGGCCTGTTTTGCTTCGGCAAGGCCTACACCGGTCAATTCACGATAAATTTTGATGGCTTCAATTTTGTTGCCGCGCCTCAATGCATCCTGAACTTGGGGTGCGAGTGCTGGATCAGAATTGGGATCAGCGTATTCGATATTCAGTCTGCGATACAAGAACTTCAGGCGGTCTTCCAGTTCATTGATTCGGGATTTGAGTAACAGAATGTCAGCTTCAGTAACCATGTTTTCTCCTTAAGTGATCATGAATTGTCGAGCGAACGATACATCAAATATCCATCGTAATATTGACCATTATAAAAAATCCCGCGCGGTTCCGTCCCATAGATGATGAACCCACAACGCTGATAACAGCGCACAGCGGATGTGCTCGCCGCGGTGACACCAAGTTTGACGATATTCACATCTTTTGACTTTGCCCATCGGATGCACGCCTCGATCAGCGATTCAGCAATGCGGAAACCTCTCCACGCCGGGCGAACGTAAACGCCCCAAATCGTGGCGCTGTGCTTTGTTTTTGATAATTCACCTCTGCGAATTCCCGTCATTCCAATCAGTTGGTTTTCATGCTCGGCAAAAAAGATAGTTCCGGTTTCATCTGATTTCAATCTGTTTTCCCAAAAGCTCATTAGATGATTGATGTTAACTGTATAATCCGCAGGAAATGCGATGGGACTATCCTGCAGGGCATCCAGTCGAAGTTCGCGAAATTGATGGGCGTCGGAGACAATTGCTTCGCGAACGACAATAGAACCACGTTTGGTCTCAAGATTTATCGGTTGCATGTGAAGCGCGCCAATGCACTTTCGAATAGTCCCGGCGCGGAGACTTCATCAGGGGTGTAAACCTTCCAGGCAAAGACGCGTTCGCCGCAGGTCCAAGCGGCGGACCCGCCGTAGGGCAGGACGGGTGAGGCGCTGGTTGTGATCGCAGTGTAGACAACGTTCATATCGCGGATCAGCTTCACTTCGGGTGTGCCGACCGGTGTATCGATCCCGTCATCCAAAATCAAATCGAGCATGAATTGTGGGTCGGCCGCGCCTGGTGAGATTTGCCACATCATCTGGATAAAAAGATTGGCATTATAGGAGGCAATAATGCCTTGAGTGTAAGTGCTTGGTGCGCCTGCGTTCTGCTGGGCATTCACATCAAAAAAAGCCATGTCGT
>DASWEH010000541.1:0-34900 GCA_036394895.1 Anaerolineales bacterium | reverse complement strand
CTGGGATCCGGATGAAGTGGATATCGCCAGGGCAGTTGCTGACCGCCTGTCGCTCGCATTGGAGTCAGCGACGCTCTTGCGAACGACGCAACGCCGCGCAGAGATTGACCGCCTCACAGCAGATATCTCTGGCAAGATCGGCGCATCCGTCAATATGCGCAACGTCTTGCAGACTGCGGTTGAGGAACTGGGTCGAGTCCTGCCAGGTTCAGAAGTTGTGATCCAGTTTCAAAGCGGGAAGGGTAACGGTTCCAAGTAGCCGGAGTATAGGACCATGTCAAATTCATTCTTGAAATACTTTGCGGCTCCCACCTTCACTGACGACGAGGAAAAAACGCGTTCTGCGTCATACCTCAATATAATTGTCTTGAGTAATATTCCAATTCTGTTGCTCTTTATTATTGTTCGCACAGGAACTGGTGCCGAACCTTTTGGTATTGATAACTTAATACTAGCCGCGATCGTCACTATCCTTGCCGTTGTTTGGTTTTTGATGAAGGCAGGCCAAGTACGGTTTGCCGCGTATCTGCATGTCACAACCATCTGGCTAGCGAGCACGATGATTGCACTCAGTGGAAGTGGCGTTAGAGGGACAGCATTCACCAGTTACTTTGTAGTCATACTGATGGCTGGATTGTTGCTAGGATGGAAACCCGCTATCGGATTTACTATCCTCAGCGTAGCTTCCGGATTCGGACTGGCATATGCAGAAAATATTGGAATCATTAATTATGTGCCAGGTCCCGCTGTTGAAGTGGCAATCGAAGGCACAGTATTATTTATTTTCGGCTCAATATTTCTTTATCTGATTATCAGCAGCCTGCAGGGCGCTCTGAAAAGATCGAATATAACTGCAACTGAATTGAGAGTAAGCAATCAGCAACTGACCGAGCTACGCGACGAGCTGGAACTACGCGTAGAAGATCGCACTCATGAACTTGCGAATCGAAATCAGGAATTGGACCAAGCCAATTCACAGATACACCGCCGGGCCGCGCAATTTGAAGCTCTAACTCAGGTGACACAAGCCATTACTTCCATTCGAGATCTTCAGGAATTATTGCCTCACATCACAATCGTGATTAGCAGCAGGTTTGGTTTCTACCATGTTGGTATCTTTCTTTTGGATGACACAAATGAATATGCTGTATTAAGCGCTGCAAATAGTGAGGGTGGGAAGCAGATGCTGGAACGCAGACACCGATTACGCGTGGGGGAGCAAGGCATTGTAGGCAACGTAACATTAACCGGCAATCCACGTATTGCGATGGATGTGGGCGAAGATGCAGTGTTTTTTGACAATCCCGAGCTTCCAGATACACATTCTGAAATGGCTCTACCGCTAAAGAGCGGAAAGCTTATTGTTGGTGCCTTAGATGTGCAAAGCACAGAAAAAGGAGCGTTTACCGAGGAAGACATCCAAATGCTTAGCTTGCTTGCCGATCAAGTGAGTTTAGCCATTGAGAATGCTCGTCTGTTTGATGAAACACGCCGGGCACTCTCAGACGCAGAATCAATTAGCCGCCAATTGACCCGTGAGGCTTGGCTTCATATGCCTGTGGAAACCAAATTACTTGGCTATCGCTACGGCATCGCCGGTTCGTCACCTCTCCATGAGCGGCTTGATTTGACAGAACTAAGTAAAAGTAGAGCCAATCAAAGGGAAGCTAGCCAAGTTGTAGTACCAATCGTGTTACGCGGTGAAACAATTGGCTCACTGGTGGTTCAATCCCCATCGACAGCGGCGCTTAACCAGGATCAGATCGATCTCATCAAAGCTGTTGCCGAACGGGTGGCGCTTTCCGCGGAAAATGCGCGTCTTTTCGAAGAAACAACCCGACGCGCAGAACGCGAACGATTGGTGTCAGATATTACCGGCAAGA
This sequence comes from Anaerolineales bacterium, assembly GCA_036394895.1. Taxonomy (GTDB): domain Bacteria; phylum Chloroflexota; class Anaerolineae; order Anaerolineales; family Villigracilaceae; genus Defluviilinea. The sequence goes on along the minus strand of DASWEH010000541.1, from coordinate 33,017 downwards.
TCCGAAGTGTAAACGATCCACAATCTATGATTCAAACCGCAATGGAAGAATTGCGCAAAGCCCTGGGTGCCAGCAAAGTGGAAGTCATTCCGCAGTCAGTAAAAGGCACCGAGTAATTTTCAATGGATAAAACAAGAGGAAAAATGGCATTTACAATTGCAATGTCAAATGAAAAGGGTGGGGTTGCAAAGACAACCTCTACTTTATCTTTAGGTGCCGCGCTGGCCGAGTTGGATCATCGAGTTTTACTGGTTGATCTTGATCCGCAGGCAAACTTGAGCCTTGCCCTGGGTCTTGAAGCGGCAGAGGTAGAGTTTAATTCTTCAAGCGTGTTGATTGACAATGTTGCTATCAAAAGCGCTATTCGCCGAACCGAGGTGAAAAATCTGGATCTTGTCCCCTCCAATTCACGGATCGAGAACGCAGAACAATTCCTGCCGATGCGAAGCCATTATATGGCGACGCTCCGCACCGCCCTGCAGGCGGCTCCTCTTCCCTATGAATATATCCTGCTTGACTGTCCTCCTGCTTTGGGCGCAATCACACTTAATGCTCTCTCTGCAGCAGATCTGCTCATTATCCCGACTCAGGCTGAGTATTTCTCTGCGTATGCTCTTAGGAACATGATGGGCATCATTCGCCGTGTTCGACAGGAGAGTAATCCGAATCTTGCATACCGAATCCTTGTCACTTTACTGGATCGACGAAACCGCACGCACCGCAATATTTTCGAACAATTACAGGCTACATTTGGGCAGGGTGTCTTCACAACTGTGATCGAGATTGATACAAAACTTCGAGAAAGCCCGATTGCAGGTGTACCGATTACACAATACAAGCCTACCAGCCGCGGCTCGCAACAGTACCGTGTCCTTGCTCAGGAGTTAATGGAATATGCCAAAGAAGAAGCCAATCGACAAGCGGCTTAAGCATTTATTTGAAGATGCAAAACCTGAGCAGATGCCTGCGGAATTCAAGCCGGTGTCGCCTAAACGCGCCGCCTCAGAAGAGAAGTCCATTCAACATTCTGAGATAAATCCAATCAAGAGGGTCAGACAGCCTGTTGAAATGGCAAGTCAGGTTTCACAACAGGAATCAGCGATGTCACTTGCATTCCAGGCGGGACAAAACACCTGGGCAACTTTACAGGTATTGGATGAGTCAGAGCAGCGCACCTGGAGTCAGGACGAACAACTACTTGTAAAACAGGTAGCAGATCAGCTTTCATTGGCACTGGAAAATGCAAGGTTATTTCAGGAAACCCAAACTCGCGCAGAAGAATTGAGTGTGCTCAATGAAATGGGTCGAGAATTGTCGACGAAGTTGGACACGCTAGCAATCGCGGAGGTTGTTTATCGTTACACCAGCCGCCTGATGGACACCAGTAATTTTTTCGTTGCCCTCTACGATCAGAAAAAGGAAGAAAAAAGTTATCCATTAGCCTTTGAAGAGGGCCAGCGGATTCAACTGTCACCCAGCAAATTAGGAAACCGCGGCTTTTCAGATTACATCATTCGCAACAAAAGAGCTGTATTTGCTCCAAATGATGTACTAAAACATATGGAGTCACTTGGCATTGAATTTATTGCGTTGAATGAGGATGAGACTCCTTCTCAATCCTGGTTGGGCGTGCCACTCATGATCGGGGAGCGTGTGCTCGGGTTGATCTCGGTACAAAGCGTTCAGAGACCAAATCTTTATAACGAGCACAATCGCGATATTTTAACAACCATTGCTAGTCAAGCTGCCATCGCGATTGAAAATGCGCGCCTATTCCAAGAGGCCCAACGCCGCGCTCAGGAGACCACTATCCTTGCAGAGGTCGGGCGCGAGATCTCGGTCACATTGGATTTGGAAACGGTACTTGCCAAAATCGCAACCTACGCAAGAGACTTGTTTCAGGTAGAAAGCAGTGCTGTATATTTGCAAGCCCCAGATGGCATGGATGAGTGGCGCGCGATTTCGGTCATTGGTGCAGATGCAGAAGAGATCAAGAACGATGCAATTCATACCGGCCAGGGCATTCTTGGGAAAATCATTTTGCAAAAAGCGGGTCAGACAGTAAATGATGCCAACAATCAGCCCGAGGCAATTACTATCCAGGGAACAGTTGAAAGACCCTTTGAGCATATCATGGGAGTTCCTATCTTATCTGCGGATAAGGTAACCGGGCTGATGTCTGTTTGGCGCGCAGGTCAGGGCAAAGAATTTACTACGGCAGAGTTGGAATTCTTGACCAGTCTGGCTCGTCAGGCGGCGATTGCTGTCCAAAATGCCAGCCTTTTCCAAGAGACACAAAAATCTGAGGCTGAACTTCGCGCGTTATTTGCATCTATGAATGATGTGATTATCGTGTATGACAAAGAGGGTCGCTACGTTCGAATTGCTCCAACCAATCCGTCCTTACTTATACGGCCTCCCGATGAAATGATAGGTAGGTATATAAAAGAGATTTTACCGCTAGAATTGCACAGCCAATTCATGGAGACAATTCATGAGGCGTTGAGCAGTAATGAGACAATAAGAATTGAATACCCGCTTAATATTGCCGGAAATAACTTATGGTTCGATGCAAATGTCTCGAAATTAAATGAAGATCAGGTGTTCTGGGTCGCGCGTGATATTACGGACCGTAAATTTAATGAACTTACACAAATTGCTATCACGCAAATCTCTGAAAGCGTGCTTTCCTCCAAAACCATGGATGAATTATTTCAATCCATTCATGAGGCTATTAAGCCACTTCTACCCGTAAACAATCTCTATATTGCACAACATGATCCGAAAACCAACTGGATCACCTTCCCATATCATTTAGATGAAATTGATGAAGATTGGTCCCCGCGAAAGCTTGGTAGAGGGCTTACAAGCTATGTGATTCGCACGGGCAAGCCGTTACGTACCACTCCAGAAATTTTTGCTGATCTCGAAGCTGCTGGTGAAGTAGCAAGCGATGGTGCCAGGAGCGTAGACTGGCTTGGTGTTCCGCTGCGATCAAAACAAGTTGTTTCAGGTGTTATCGCCATCCAGTCTTATGACCCTAGAACCCGCATTACGGAACAACATAAAGAGATTCTTTCCATCATCGCGACGCAGGTCTCATCTGCTATTGAACGTTTCCTTGCGGAACGTGAGATCCAAAAATTCAAACTTGGCATTGACCGTTCTGATAACGCTGTTTTTATTACTGACTTGGAAGGCGTTATTCAGTATGCCAACCCTGCTTTTGAAAAGGTCTATGGTTTTTCGCCTGAAGAAGCAATCGGAAAGACTCCGCGCATCTTCAAATCAGGTCTTATACCTGATGAACAATACAAGCATTTTTGGGAAACTTTACTTTCGGGCGGAACGGTTTCAGGGGAAATTACAAACAAAACGAAGGACGGCACTCTAATTCCTATTGAAGGAACGAATAGTCCTATTCTTGATGAAAGTGGAAAAACCATCGGTTTTCTGGCTGTCCATCAAGATATTACCGAGCGAAAGTTATCAGAGGAGATTTTGAAGCGGCGAAATGATTATCTTGCTGCTTCCTCAGAAATTGGGCGTCTGGTTACCTCAACACTCGACCTCAACACAATCTTTACCCGCACCGTCAACCTGATCAGCGAACGATTCGGCTTTTACTACGCTGCAATCTATATTATTGAAGAGACAGGATTCAACGTGGTTCTCCGTGAAGCCATTGGCGAGGCGGGCGAGAAAATGAAAGCGCAAAGGTATGCAGTAGTTGTGGGTTCCAATTCCATTATTGGCAAGGTGGCCGAAAGCATTGAGCCAAGGCTGGTCAATGACACGGACATTGAGCCTCTCTACGTTCCTAATCCCTTCCTGCTGGATACCCGCGCTGAAGTCGCCATTCCTCTTCGAATTGGCTCACGTAGCGTCGGTGTGATTGACATCCAGTCCACACAAGCCTACGCGTTCACCAAAGATGATCTTTCCGTGTTGCAGTCACTGGCAGATCAGGTGGCAGTTGCCATTGATAATGCCCGCTCCTACGAACTCTCTCAACAATTGATTAAAGACCTCCGCGAAGTAGATCAGTTAAAGAGTCAATTCCTGGCGAATATGAGTCATGAACTCCGAACGCCGTTGAACTCCATCATTGGTTTCTCACGCGTTATTCTGAAAGGCATTGATGGTCCCGTCAGCGATATGCAGCAGCAGGATCTGACTGCCATTTATAACTCGGGTCAACATCTGTTGGGATTGATCAACGATATTCTTGATCTCGCGCGTATTGAAGCAGGCAAGATGGAACTTAACTTTGAGGAAGTCCATCTCTCTGAAATGGCAACCAGTGTGATGTCCACTGCCAAAGGACTGGTAAAAGAAAAACCGATCCAGCTGATTCAGCGCATTCCAGCAAACATGCCTTCCGTGCGCGGCGATATGATGCGCGTTCGACAAGTATTGCTTAATCTCATTTCGAATGCATCCAAGTTCACTGACGAAGGTTCCATTACTGTGGAGGCGATTGTCCAAAGGAGTCCGACAGGGAAAATGGAAGCCCTGATCAACGTCATCGACACCGGTCCTGGCATTTCCATTGAAGATCAGAAGAAGCTATTCCAGGCCTTTTCACAAGTGGATGGATCAGCAACACGCAAGAGCGGTGGCTCGGGCCTTGGACTTTCCATCTGTGCAAATCTTGTGCAGCTGCACGGTGGACGCATTGGGATTCATAGTGGGGCTGGCACAGGTTCAACGTTTTGGTTTACTCTACCTCTCTACTATCAGCCAGAACAGGAGATCCCTGAAGGTAAGAAAGTAGTCCTGGCAATTGATGATGACCCTCAAGTAATTGGGTTATATGAACGCTACCTCAACCCACAAGGGTATTACGTTATACCGCTAACTGATCCTGCAAAAGCCAAAGAACAGGTCTTGAAGATTAAGCCCTACGCCATCACACTCGATATCATGATGCCAAATAGGGATGGTTGGTCGGTTCTCACGGATCTTAAATCTGACCCAGCGACACGAGATTACCCTGTTATCATTTGCTCCATCATGGAACAGGCGGATAAAGGGTTCAGCCTCGGTGCAGCTGATTATCTTGTCAAACCCATTCTCGAAGAGGATTTAGTGTGTGCGCTTGATCGTTTGAATAAGGATGGTACGATTCATGAAGTATTAGTGATTGATGACGATCCCAACGATCTGCGCTTGATTGAGAAGATTTTAAATCAGCACGGCCAATATAAGCCAATCCTTGCGGAAGGTGGCCGTAAAGGATGGGAAACGATCATCAAAAAAACACCGCACGCCATCATCCTGGATCTTTTTATGCCGGAAATGGATGGTTTCACCATACTTGAGAAACTTCGCGAAAACTCCGTTTTACGCGATATTCCCGTACTGGTCGTCAGTGGTGGTGGCTTGACAAACGAACAGCAGCAACAATTGAACGATTTTGGGCAGCGACTGATCACCAAAGGTTCACTCAACGAAGATCAATTAATCAAAAACATCGAAAGTGCATTGAAGAGACTTGGCGCATGAAGCCAGTCTGCTTCTAACAGGATACTCTATGTCATTTGTAATCAGGTGTTTGGACTGTGGCCACGCCGCGCCATTCATGCCCAGTTCCATGCATTGTCCCCAATGTAACAGTCAATGGCGAGCAGCAGAATACGACATGACGGAGGTCGCAAGTACGTTCCCTTCAGAAATCAAAAATCGGCCTTTTGATTTATGGCGTTACCAAGAGCTGCTGCCCATTCATAATCCCAACCCCACATTGAGGCTGGGCGAAGGGGTACGCCACTTATTCAAGCCGCGAATCTGGGTATGATGCTTGGACTGCCAAATCTTTACATTAAGGATGAACGGCAGGGACCAACATCTTCGTTCAAAGATAGGCAGGCCGCCGTTACGATCGCGGCACTCAAGGAAGGCGGCGTGACTGAAATGGTTGCCGCTTCCACAGGCAATGTTGCCATTTCACTTTCCGCGTATGCGGCTCGGGCTGGGATCAAGCTCTGGGCTTTCGTCACCAGTCTTGTCCCCGGGGTCAAGATGCGTGAAATCGCTCTGTACGGCAGCCAGGTGGTAAAGATCACAGGCTCTTATGATCAGGCCAAGCAGGTGGCAGCCGAATTTGCGCGGCAACGCGGGCTTTACCAGGATATGGGTGCGCGGACTGTCACCGCCGTTGAAGCCATGAAAACGATTGCCTTTGAAATTGCGGAACAATTAACCATGCAACAAGGTGTACCTCCGGGTTCGACCCATGAAGCCCCCAAATGGCGCACACCCGATTGGTATGTCCAGGCGATCAGTGGCGGTATGGGACCCTTGGGGGTATATAAAGGTTTTCGGGAGCTACAGCAGCTTGGACTGATCGATCATATTCCTGCCATGGCGCCGATACAAGTCGAAGGCTGTGCCCCAATGGTTGAAAGCTGGAAAAAAGGACTCGAAAAGGCTGAACCTGTTCTTTCGCCCCAAACTCGTATTGAAACCCTTGCAACAGGCGATCCGGGCAGGACATATACTATGCTGCGCAAGCAAGTCAATGAAACACATGGCGTATTCGAAAGCGTCAGCGATGAAGACGCTTTCCGTGCCATGCATGTTCTCGCTAAAATGGAGGGTATTTCAGCAGAGCCGGCCGCGGCTGTCGCCTTTGCTGGGCTTTTCAAGCTGGTACGGGCTGGGATCATCAAATCAACCGACACAGTTGTCGTCAATTGCACAGGACATACGTTGCCTGCCGAACAATTCCTCTTTGGCGAGGGCTGGACTCGGGATGTGGATCTTCAAAGACAAGAACTTACACCAACGCCCCAGGAAGGCCTGCTTTCCGCCCTCAACAATGTGACACCAAACCGCTTCCCGCGCGTGGTGGTGGTTGATGATACATCCGAGGCGCGTCGCCTCATCCGCCGCATTCTCCAATCACAGGGAGATTTTGAAATCTCAGAAGCAGCCAATGGGCGTGAGGCAATTGAGCTCGTCACAAGAGAACGGCCTGATTTGGTAATCCTTGATCTGATGATGCCTGAAGTCGACGGCTTTGCGGTACTGGATTCTTTACGCAGTCAACCAGAAACGGCCAACATCCCCGTCATTGTTGCCACTGCAAAAGAGTTGACCGTGGATGAGAAAAGCCGATTGCAGGGGCAAATTCAATCCCTCATGTTGAAAGGTGATTTCTTGAACGATGAGTTTCTGGAAGAAGTTCGGTCCCTTATACGATAAAATTGGTTACCAGCCAGAACCATGAAGCATCTTTTTAACAACGACGGGTTTTGCTCTTACCCGTCGTTATATTTGAAATAAGTAGGTAATCATTAAAATGCGAATTGGCCGAAACCCGGGGATCAACGCCGCGGTGATCTCTGCATTCTTTCTTGGCTTGGCCCCCGTCTTTGGCAAGGCCGCTATGGGAGTGGGCAAATTTTCACCTCTGGCGGTGGTGGCATTGCGCACAAGCATGGCTGCCCTTCTTCTCGTGCTGATTATGGCAGTGTTTAGACGTCGAAGCCTTTACATTTATCCTGTGGGTCTTCTAGGTTGTTTGATGGCAGGTACAGTTAACGGGATTGGTTCGATCTTTTACTATGTTGGCTTAAGTAAATTGAATGCCAGCATTGCGCAAATGCTTTATGCACTCTATCCCTTCTTTGTCGCGCTCTGGCTTCAACTTGATAAACAATCTCATTCAAGACTAACGGGGTTTCGAATTGTCATTGCTATTCTATCTACATTTCTGCTCACGAGAGTAGAAACAGGAAAGCTTGACGTATGGGGCGTAATCTTTATGCTTATCGCGGCTGCTTTGTATGCACTCCACCTCCCCATCAATCAGCGCGTATTATACGATATCCCTGCACCCACCGTGACAGTCTATACCTTGCTGGCCATGAGTTTGGTTGTGGTACCAGCCTATCTGATTTTTGATCGAAGTCTTCCCACAGGAAATGCGCCCTGGCTTCCCGTGCTGGGGCTCACTACAGTTACTTTCTTTTCGAGATTACTGCTCTTCCTAGGTGTAAAACATATTGGAGGCATGCAGACCGCCTTGTTTGGACTTGGTGAATTACTTGTGGCAATTTCGTTCAGTCACCTGCTTTTGGGCGAAAGTTTGACTTCGCTCCAATGGCTTGGCACCGCTGGATTAGCGATCAGCCTTTTATTGGCCTGGTTCGAAAGGCCGCCGTCCAAGCCCGCACATCCCCATGGATTACTAAGCTGGTTGCAGCCACCTGATTTTCCAGCAGACCTTTATAAACATGAATAAACCCACCAAATTCTTCACGGTGGGTTTATCATTTAGCCATCAAAGCCAAGTTGCTGAGCCTTCCCTACTTTTCAGACTCGTATAAATATCCTGTACCACGTACACTGATAATCCGATCAGAAAGAGAGGGGAACGATTCCAACTTATGTCGTAACCTGCTTACCAGCGGACGCAAAATTTCGGGGGCCTCTCGTTGAGACGTATCGTATCCCTGAACAAGCAAAACCAATTCACGATGTGAATAGACACGTCCCGGATTTTCGATCAGCACGCGCAACAGACGCCCCTCCGCAGGAGTCAAATGGATGATTTGCTCCTTTTTGCGGACTTGCCTACGGGAAAGGTCAATATGTGTGCCATCTTTTAATGAGAACTCTGCCATCCCCTCATCAATATCTGAAGTCGAAGGGCCGCCTCGCATCTTCAAACGTGCTTCACGCCGAGCTAATCCCTTCTTAACGCTATTCATTACCTGGGTTGGCGGAGCTGGCTTAAGCAAATAGTCATGAATGCGTAAGCGTAATGCCTGAACGGCAGATTCGGTTGAGCCAAATGCTGTTAGCAGAATGACCTCCGTTTCGGGCGAGATCTGGTTAACCACCTGAACAACCTCCAGCCCATCCATACCCGGCATGCGCAGGTCAACAATGATTAATTCGACAGGATGCGTGCGAACATACTCTACCGCAGCCTGTCCATTTGGCACGGAGTTCACTGTGTAACCCTCTAGCCGAAGGATATCGGTCAGTGATTGGCGCGCAACAGGCTCATCATCAACAACAAGAATATGCGACTTCATTGTTTATCTCCCATAGGCAAAAATAATCGAAAGCAGGCACCAGGCTTGTTTCCATTGACAAGATCAAGAGTACCACCGTGTGCGGTAACAATATTGTAACTCACAGTCAAGCCAAGCCCCGTGCCGCCTTCTTTTGTACTAAAAAATGGCTCAAAGATATCGTTACGTTTGCTTTCAGGAATGCCAGGACCCGTATCTTGAAAAGTCATTTCAACACCACGGTCGCGTTCGCGGGCCCGAATTTCCAATTTACCACCAGCAGGCATCGCGTCCAGTGCATTCAAGATCAAATTGAAAAATATTTGTTGGATTTGGCTGCTAACTGCATAAATTTCGGGGAGTGATTGTGGTAAGTCCGTCTGAACTTCAATATGACGCTGACCCAGCTGCTGAGCCGTTAAGCTGAGAACATGTTGCAGTAGTTCCAAAATATCCACCTGCTCAACTTTGGCTGAGCCGGGACGATAAAAATCTAACATGCGTTGCGTTGTTTTCATTAACCGCTCAAGTTCATTCCTTGCAAGATCAAAATATTCTTGACGCTTCTCAGGCGGCAAATCTTCACGACCCGCCAGATGCAAACAATTTTGAACCGACTGCAATGGATTGTTGACTTCATGCGCAATAGATGCGGTTAAGCGTCCAGCCGCCGCCATTTTTTCTGCTCGAAGCAAAGCTTGCTGCGAATCTTCTACACGGCGAACATAGGCACGCAAATCCGCGTATAAGCTTGCGTTTTCCATCGCAACCACAGCTTGGCGGGCCAGAACGAAAAACATCTCCAGATCCGCACCTCGGAAAGGACGTTCTGCGACGCCAACGTCCCGCGCAGCAAAAAATACGCTATGCAGGTTGGAGCGTGCAACTGGTATCAGAATTGCTGTACCAAGCCGAAGTGTCGAAAGAAGCGATTGCGCATCCTCCTCACCAGGTCCTGTTGCATTGACTACAATTGGATCCCCATCTGCATCCACGCGGCTCACAAGCTGCGCGGCAAAATTGGATGCGTCCACCTGAAGGACTTTCCCGCGTTGCGCGACGACAGTAACCTTCCCGTCCTCAACGTGATAGTAGGCAACATTCGAACAACTCAAATGATCACATATGGCTGTGACAATGAGATCCAGCAAGCGATCCCGGTTTGTTTCGGCAAAGAGTGTTTCGGTGACATTGAATAATGGACGCAGCGCCGAAACGCGCGCTGTATCACGCTTGCGCTGGTTATCCATCAATGCCTGTCGCACCGCTTGGAGAAGTTCTTCACTTTGCTTGAACGGTTTCAACAGCAAACCGTCCACGCCCTGACGCAACGCGCGGATGGCCGTTTCGACTGTGCCAAAACCAGTCATGACCAGGACAGCAATATCAGGCTGAACCATTTGGGCTCGGGAGATTACATCAAAGCCATCTACTTCGGGCATTCGAATATCAACCAAAAGCAGGTCAAAATGCTTTTGTTGGAGATCTTCTATGGCTGTGCGCGGATTTGTTTCAGAGATAACATCATAGCCGGCACGGCTCAAGATACGGTCGCATAGGAGCGCTATGCCAGGTTCGTCATCTACAACGAGGACTGAAATTGATTCCATAGTTTCCGACCGCTATTGAGGCAACCACACTGTGAACTTTGATCCACTACCCGGCTGGCTTTCCACCTCTATTTGCCCGCCATGATCTGTGATAATTCCATAGGTGACAGAGAGTCCTAAGCCCGTTCCGCCTTGATTGCCTTTTGTCGTATAAAACGGTTCAAAGATACGGGCCTGATCCAATCTCGGGATTCCCACACCTGTATCACAAACAGAAACGATGATCCAATCTCGCCCATCGCGAGAGGCTGACTCTGTTGCAATGCTCATTTCACCGCCAGACGGCATGGACTGCAAAGCATTATGAATCAGATTGAGCAATACTTGTTTCATCTGATTTACGTCCACCAAAATCCAGGGAATATTTTTTTCAAGCTCAAGCTTTAATGTCACGCCACTGGTACGAATAAGGTGACGACTCAACGCAACGACATCCTCGACCACTTCATTCAATGAGGCGCGCACGCGGGCGCTTTCGCCTTGCCGCGCAAAATCGAGAAGACGGCGCACTACATCTCTTGCCCGGACCGCCTCACGCATAACGATCTCCAAATCTTTGCGGGTTTCACTATCTTTTGGAATGTCAGCCAGAGCTAATTCTGCAAAGCCAGTGACGGAAGTCAACGGGTTATTCAACTCGTGCGCAATGCCTGCGGCCATTTCGCCCACCGCCGCAAGTTTTGCAGCCTGCACAAGACGATTCTCTGCAGAACGTTGCGCCTCCATACGGGCCTGCAACTCTACCTGTGTGGAACTTAATTGACTGATCATGATCTGCAGTCTCTGATATTGATCGGCACTGGTAATCACAGTGGCAAGAATCCCAGCAAGAGATTCCATAGCGATGAAATCGTTGTGGGTGAAGGCATTGCGTGAGCTACTTTCCACATCCACGATTCCCAGAATTTTTTCTCCCTCGCGGATCGCCACACACATCTCAGAACCTGCCTGCCAGCCCTTGATGGAACGATAACGGCTATCCTGCAATACATCGTTTACCACGATACTCTCACCAGTCTCAAAAACATAACCTGTGATCCCACCGCTGAGCGGGTACTCAAAGGATTTTATGGCACGTTTCACAACGTTTTGACTCGTACCGCCAAAGCCACCAATCGTTAAGTCTCCCCGTTCATCGGCGATGAAGACCGAACAAAGTTCATAGGCAAAATACCGGGCCAGCAGTTCCGAGGTGATCTCAGCTACCTCATGAGGATTGGTAAGTCCAATGACCTGTTGAACGACTTCATGGATAAGCCCAAGGTTACGGGCGCGGCCTTCGGCTTCTTCACGCAAACGTGTGTAATCGGCAAGACTGGCAAGGTGGCTGGCAATCACAACCATCAAATTTTCATCATACAGATTAAATGCGTCGCTTATTAAACTTTCGACACAGAGTATCCCAATGGTCTGCCCCCGGAAACGCAAAGGGACGTACAAGCCTGATAAGACTTTGTTATACAACGGTAATTGAATATCGGCCGCAATTTCGCCCAATCGCATTAATTGGTTGCTGTTAAGCAAGGCAGCAATTCTGTGCTTCTGCGCATTCTGTACGGATGCAATCATATTGCCTTCACTGGTACGATATTCACTCAACAGACGATTATCGGAGGAAAGCAAATAAAGGATGATGAGTTCAGTGCCAAACGCACGCGAGAGCAATGCAAACATGTGGCGCGCAATTTGGTCAAGATTGCGGCCCGAAGAAACAGTGAGAGCGAAATCATTCAATATGGCTAGACGACGCAAATGACCTGCCATTTCTGCGAACGTAATAATTGTTTCAATGGCTGGTGCGATTTGAGTCGTCATGTCCATCAAGCGATTCCACTCATCGTTCTTAAAAGCAGCCGTCCGCCATAAAGCCAGTACACCAATCAGGCGTTGCCCGATGATTAGCGGTACGCAGATCCATAACTTCGTACTCGATTTCAAGCCTTTATGTGGAATCTCGGCCCACAGTGGATTGTCGCGGTGGACAACCATTGACGTAAGGTTGCGACTCAAGCGGCGCAAAATTGTATTCCCATCCATAGAAAGGATGAGATTTTCACAGGCAGGCGCATTCCATTGCGCATGGATCTCGAGCGTGTCACCACGACGTACGGCCAACCAGCCTCCTTGCACAGAAACAAGACGCACAAAAGAGGCAAGCGCGCGACCCAATGCGCGCGGCATATCGTAGGGACTTTCGGAATCCAGGTCGGGCACCAGTAACGATGCCGCAACGGAAGAGGAAGGAGAAAAATCAACAGAGGGAACTTCCATCTGCATTGCGGAAATGACCAGGCGCCATAAGCGTTGTGATTCGTTGGTTAATTGACTTGCCCCCACTAGAACCACACGCGACCCTCCAAGAAGAGGAAATGCAAACAACCTGCCTGCCTCCAGCTTGCTGGACTCAGGGAGGGAGGCTGAACGGCTTTGGCCGCCACTGAGCGCCCCGCTTAGCCATGAATCTACCTCCGTCTTGCTAAGAAACTTTACCAGCGCCGGATGAGTCTTTTTGGCAAGACGATAATTGGCAAGCACGCGCCATTTGCCCGCCTCACGCTCCACCAGCGCCGCCCAAACGGCATTCGTCAGTTGACTAGCTTCTTTTAGCTGATTCTCGATTGTCGGAAGAGTTGGCATCCCTTTAATTATACAGCAGAGATACTTTAGACGCGAGAACGCTTCCGCCCTTCGAGGGCTTTCTCAAAGTCGAGACTTGGCTGGACTTAAGAACAGTAAACCGCGAAGCACGCAACACTTGCACCGCACGCAAGTGCAGGTGAGAGCGCCAAGGCTTAACAGGTTTTTCTTCGTGTGCTTCGCGGTCTCCCTCGTACCGTCCGCCAGGGCACACCTGTCCTGGCGGACGGTACGAGGGGGTGTGGCGGTTCAAAACACCTGTCTGACATTACTTTGAGAAAGCCCTACTGCCCTTCACCCAACCCTGAGCTTAATCAGCGCAATGGTAAAATCAATTTATGACTGATTTAATCGTAATCGGGGGTGGTCTGGCGGGAAGCGAGGCAGCTTTCCAGGCTGCCCAGCGCGGACTTAAGGTTTGGCTCTACGAAATGCGTCCTTCCGTGCAAACAGGAGCGCATCAGACACACGATCTGGCTGAACTCGTTTGTTCGAATTCCCTCGGCTCGAACCTGCCCGACCGTGCCTCCGGCTTGCTCAAAAACGAAATGCGTCTTTTAGGCTCCATGTTACTGGAATGTGCGGAGTCCGCCTGCCTGCCTGCAGGTGGTGCTCTTGCCGTTGACCGAGAACTCTTCGCGCAGCTTGTCACGAAGCGGATTGAAAATCATCCAAACATTCAAATCCTTCGTGAAGAGGTAATAGATATTCCGAAAACGCCAACGATCATTGCCAGTGGACCTCTTACCTCTCCAGCACTTTCAAAATCCATCGCCGCGTTGAGTAGTGAAGAACACCTTTTCTTTTTCGATGCCATTGCACCCGTCATTCACGCCGATTCGATCAACATGGATATTGCGTTCCGTGCATCACGCTATGGCACAGGTGATCAGGATGAAGGGGATTACATTAATTGTCCGCTTACCTATGAAGAATATTACACGTTTGTTGATGCACTTCTCACGGCGGAACGCATTGAACTGCGCTCATTTGAAGAGGCGATCAAGGGTGGTGTCAAGGCAGGTCACTTTTTTGAAGGCTGCCTACCGGTCGAGATCATCGCTGAACGTGGGATCGACTCGCTCGCTTTTGGACCTATGCGGCCAGTTGGGCTGAGAGACCCGCGCACTGGCAAACGTCCCTATGCGGTTGTGCAGCTACGCCAGGACAACCTTGCGGGAAGCCTTTATAACCTTGTTGGGTTTCAAACGAATCTCAAATACCCAGAACAAAGACGCGTCTTGCGGCTCATCCCGGGCTTGGAGAATGCTGAATTCATGCGCTATGGACAAATGCATCGCAATACGTTTATTGCCTCGCCGAAACTTTTACGCCCGACATTACAACACATCCAACGGGCTGATCTTTTCTTTGCAGGCCAAATCACAGGCGTTGAAGGCTATATGGGGAATATAGCAACAGGGTTGTTGGCAGGAATCAACGCGGCACGATTGCATCAGCAAGAGGAATTAATCACACTGCCTCCAACAACTATACTCGGGGCGTTGTGTCATTACGTTACCCATGCTGACCTCAAGGATTTTCAGCCGATGAAAGCCAACTTCGGCATCCTTCCAGCACTTGAGATAGACTCAAAAATGGGCAAGCGTGAACGTGGGAAAGCCTATGCGGAACGTGCACTAGCGGATTTACAACTTGCATTGAGCAGGGAAAAATTGACTACTCATGCTTCCGTCCATAGCAGTTAGAGCCTATTAACGTGACAAAAAAATCCATCGTCCTTTACTTATCGATTATTGGAGTTTTACTCCTTAGCGCGATTGGTTGGTACGTTTACTCGTTTCTTTCGCAGCCGACAACGACCCCCACTTCATTTGATGGTCAACGCGCCTATGCAGACGTGCAGACGCAAGTCGCTTTCGGGTCTCGAGTGCCCGGGACGGAGGGCCATGCCAAAATCCTGGAATGGATACGGACGGAATTGGAATCAGCAGGCTGGCAGGGGGAAGTCCAAGAATCGAAGGCGCTAGGGCATCCTGTTAAAAATATCGTCGCGAAGAGAGGCGCTGAACTGCCACAAATCATCATCGGCGCGCATTACGATACACGGATGTTTGCCGATCAAGACCCCGACCCTACGCAACACACGAACTATGTTCCCGGCGCAAATGATGGTGCCTCAGGTGTCGCTGTTTTGCTGGGGCTTGCACGGTCCTTGCCCGAAGATACCGTTCCTGTTTGGCTGGTTTTTTTCGACACAGAAGATAATGGCAATATCGCGGGCTGGGATTGGATTCTAGGTTCACGTGAATTTGTGAAGAATAACCCAATTCAGCCGCGCGCCGCCATAATCGTGGATATGATTGGTGACTCAGACTTGAATATCTACAAGGAACGCAACTCCAATCCAGATCTGACCGATGAAATTTGGGCAGCTGCCAAAGGCCTGGGGTATGAAAGCAAATTTATTCCTGAATATAAGCATTCCATGCTCGACGATCATACGCCTTTTTTAGAAGCAGGTATTCCGGCGGTTGATGTTATTGATTTCGATTATCCTTATTGGCACACCATTCAGGATACGCCTGATAAAGTTTCAGCAGAGAGTTTACAAGCGGTGGGTGAGACATTGCGAGTATGGGTGATGCAACAAAGTGGGCAACCCTGATAAAATCATGCTGTAGGTTACGCTTTCCCCATCCAGGGATTTTAACAGCGTGACTGGAAATATGCCGAAGAAAACGATATCAACACCCATTCAAAAAGTTCTGGCAAAGATTCGGCCAGTTTGGATCACACGCGTAGGTCACGAACTGGCGCGCGGCATGGAAGTGCGCGCCGGATTTGAAGAGCAGTTGGCGCGCTTCTTTGATTTGCTTGACCAATCGATTACGACGGGAGACCCCGCCTGGATGGATTCCATCCTGCTGGATTGGGCAAAATCGTCCACCGAAACCGAACTGGAGGATGAACCCTATCAGGTTTCGTTTTTGATCAACCGTCTGATCGCGCTCACCATCCAAATCGCGCGCGAAACGCTAACAAAACAACAGGCGCTTGATCTTTTGGCGGCAGTCGTTCCCATCTATACCTATGGTCTTGAAGTTGTTGCACGGTATGAGATGGAAACGCGTGTGGCACATATTTCCAGTGAAATGGAAAAAGTGCAAAAACAAATGGCACGCGTTGACCGGAGCAAATCTGCCTTTATTTCAGTAGCGGCTCATGAACTAAAAACGCCGATCACCCTGATCGAAGGCTACGCCTCCATGATGGTCGATCTGTTACAACAAGGCCAAGGCGCAAATCTGGAAAGTCTGCTCGCTGGAATGAGCACCGGTATCGACCGTTTGCGCGGGATCGTTGAAGACATGATCGATGTTTCGATGATCGATAATAATCTCCTTCAGTTAAACTTTCAGCCGATGCAGGTCGCGCAGATGTTAGAGGCGCTTTATCTGGAAGTCGAACCAATCCTGAGTGTTAGAAAACTTACTCTGAATATAAAAGAGTTTGACGGGAACAGAGAATGGATCTACATTGATGCAGGGCGTATTATGCAAGCTGTGCGAAACGTAATCAACAACGCGATAAAATTTACACCCGACGGTGGAACGATTACGATTGATGGAAGGACGCTGGCAGGCTTTATCGAAGTGACGATTTCAGATACTGGTATCGGGATTTCTGCTGAGGACCAAGCCGCGATCTTTGAAAAGTTTGATCAACTTGGACGCGTCGATCTACATTCCAGCGGAAAGACAAAGTTCAAGGGTGGAGGTCCGGGCTTGGGGCTTCCCATTGCGCGGGGGATTTTAGATGCACACGGTGGCTCCATTTGGGTCGAATCACCGGGTCATGATGAAATCAGAAACCCAGGGTCGACCTTCCATATTCTGATTCCTGCCCGCACAGAATCACCTGACCCCAAAATGACAAAGTTATTTGACACACTCGGGAAAAACAAGAATGAAGAAATGGTCGAATAGACGAATCTACTACCCAATAAAGGTACTAACGAAAGAATAGATGCCCAAAAAAAACTCCCAACCAACGAATGGCCCACGGGAACGAGCGTTCCTCATTGGCGTGGATCTCTATCAACAAAAATCATTCCTATCGTTAGCCGACTCGCTAACCGAGCTGGCGTTACTATCAGCCACCTCCGGGCTTGAAGTCGTCGGCGAATTGACTCAAAAGCTGGATCGGCCTCATGTGAAGACATACATCGGCCCAGGCAAAGTGGATGAATTAAAGCATCTCGTGGAAGAAACATTGTCGCAAGTGATTATTTTCGACGATGAACTTTCGCCGCGCCACCAACGCGAATTACAGGAAATCATGGGCAGGAATGTCCGTGTGCTAGATCGGACTGCGCTCATTCTGGACATCTTCGCACAACACGCGCACACGAGCGAAGGCATGTTGCAAGTGGAACTCGCACAATATGAATATTATCTGCCGCGCCTCACCGGTCAATGGACGCACCTCGAGCGGCAGGCTGGTGGCGGCGGCGGACGCGCCGGTTCCACAGGTGGCGTAGGTTTGCGCGGACCAGGCGAAACGCAGCTCGAAGTAGACAAGCGTGCCATCCGTAAACGCATCTCGCACCTCAAAAAAGAACTGGAAAAAGTGCGCGCGCATCGGATGAGATATCGTGCCCAGCGCAAACGCTCACGCATTCCTACTGTGGCTCTGGTTGGTTATACCAACGCGGGCAAATCTACGTTGTTGAATAAAATCACAAAATCAGACGTGTTCGTCGCTGATCAATTATTTGCCACCCTCGACCCTACGACCCGCCGCGTGGAACTTCCGGGCGGCTATCAAGCTCTTTTTACCGATACCGTCGGATTTATTCAGAAATTGCCGACAACTCTCGTTGAGGCTTTCCATGCCACGCTGGAGGAGATCGTCGAATCCGATCTGCTTTTGCACGTAGTGGATATTTCACACCCTAACGCCTTGAACCAATTCGAATCCGTTCAGCAGACTCTCGTTGAACTTGGCGCACAACATATTCCGATTGTTACCGCTCTGAACAAGGTGGATCAACTGCGCGACCCGGAGTCCGCCAGAGATGTAGTGAGTCATTTTTCGAAGGCAATGACCATTTCCGCTTTGGATGGAACCGGTCTCAAAGACTTGTTGGGAATTATCCAGCAAGAGCTTTATGAAACGTACACGCCGATCCTTGTGCGGCTTCCATATCAGCAAGGTGCGTTGATCTCGTTGTTCCACGAAGCCGGGCAGGTCGAGCGCATTGAACATGGACGCGGTGGTGTACTCATGCAGGGACGCATCCCAGGGCGCTTGCTCGCGCAATTCAGCGACTGGCAGATCTCCTCGACAAATCATCACGAATCCGCAGAAGAAGAGGAAGAATTATGAAATGGCTTTCGAGGTTAGTCGATAACGCATCAAACTATTTCGCGCGTCGCAAAGGTCTGTTGCCGTTGCTCGGTATCCTGCTGGTGATCATCAATTTCATTTTGCCATTCATCTTCGGGCTCAATGTGATTACCGGTAGCAATTTGTTTTTGCATCTAGGAGTGATTATCGCCATCTTCGGCATGATGCTCGCCTGGGCATTATAAATTTAACCACGGAGTCACGGAGACACTGAGAAAAACAAACCTCCGTGACTCGGTGTCTTCGTGGTTAATTCTTACTTTAGACTTGAATCAGTAAGCCACTCAACCCTTAGCACATCGCCCCACTCCCCAAACAATTTGGGCAACAAGGATTTCAGTTCTTCAGGATTGCCTGACGTATAAAATTTGACATCATTTTTGGACTCAGATTCATTCCTCATCCCCCTCGCTTCCAACAGACGACCGGTCTGCTTCGCCACGGCGGGGGCGGGATCGATCACCCGGACTTTCTCTCCTACAATCTTCTGAATGAGCGGGATCACAAACGGATAATGGGTACATCCCAACACAACTGTATCGATATTTTTCTCAAGCATGGGCAGGAGCGCATCTTCCAAAATTTGGCGCGTTTCTTTGCCATCTAAATTTCCTTGCTCGATCTGCTGCACTAATCCGGGACAGGTATTCTGCAACAACTCGACTCCATTTGCAAATCGCTCGACAACCGAAGCATAGAGCGCTCCTTGAAACGTGGCAGGGGTTGCCAACACACCAACGTTGCCTGTTTGCGTATACTCTGCCGCAGGCTTGACCGCGGGCTCCATGCCGACGAATTGCACATCTGGGAATTTCTCGCGCAAATATCTCAACGCCGCGGCAGAGGCAGTATTACAAGCCACCACGATAATCTTCCCATCGTGCTCAAGCAAGAATTTCGTAATCGCTTCCGAGAAAGCTCGAATCTGCTCCATGGGGCGCGGACCGTAAGGGATATGTCCCTGATCTCCAAAATAGATGACTGACTCCTCGGGCATTTGCTCACGAATCGCGCGCAAGACAGAAATCCCCCCAACGCCAGAGTCGAAGATACCGATGGGAGAGTTAGATGGAAATGTCATTGAAAGAGGTTCGTTAATTTGCTTACTGCCCGGACGCTTCGACAAACTTCCGAAACAAATTCTGTGTAGACTCTTGATCCGTCAGCCATTCGGGGTGCCACTGCACAGCGAGACCAAAGGGATGGTCAGGCAATTCGATGGCTTCGACCAACCCATCCGGCGCGTGACCCGCGACGCGGAGTGAGGGTGCGATGTCTTTGAGTCCCTGGTGATGGAGGCTGTTGACTTTGATGATTGGCTCGCCATAAATCTCCGCAATGCGCGTCCCCTCCTCGATTTTCACTTCATGCACAAGAACCGTTCGCTTGTTGCCGGGATAATCATGATCAAGCGCGTTGGGAAGCTGATCGGGAATGTGTGTATACAGAGTCCCGCCTAAGGCAACGTTCACCACCTGACATCCACGACAGATGCCGAGAAACGGTTTGCCGTCTGTCGCGGCAGCGTTGACAAACTTCAATTCAATAGAATCACGCGCCAGGTCTACATCATCGATTCGAGGGTGGGGCTCACCGGGAAAATATTCGAGGGAAATGTCTCCCCCGCCAGAGAAGAGAATCCCATCCAGGCGGGAATAGACCGCATCCCATCCATCTTCCTCTATAAGAGATGGAATGAGAATGGGCACGCCTCCAGCCTGTACCACCGCATTGACATAGGATTGCATCAACATGATGGTCGGCTGACCATATGCGTTCTGGGATTGATTTGTTGTAATTCCAATCAGTGGCTTCATGGCTTAATTGTAAAACAAAAAAGACCCTAAGGGTTTCTTTACCTTAGGGTCTTCTATGAAACAAATCTAGTCAAACTTCTGTTTGAGACGGGCAGATTTGCCGGTGCGACTACGCATGAAATAAAGCTGTGCACGGCGAACAACACTATGGCGCTCGACCACAACTTTGTCCACACGTGGGGAGCGGAGCAGGAAGGTGCGCTCGACGCCGATGCCGTTGGAAGCCATGCGGCGCACGGTAATGGAATGGTCATTGCCACCTTTGCGCATGCGGATAACGGTGCCTTTGAACTCCTGAATACGTTCGCGGTCACCTTCCTTGATCTTGACGTGCACACTGACGTTATCGCCAGCTTTCACGGCGGGAACTTTTTCGTTCTGTTTGGCTTCAAGAGCCTTGATGATATCTGCCATTATCTTTCTTCCTTACATTTATGATTTCTTTTACCGCCACCCACTACTATTACTACTACACTCTTAGTTTGGATATCTATGCGGTGCTATGTTAAGCGACGGCGGATTATAGCACGCATTTTCCATATTCACAAGCACGATTTGCCACAGAGACACTGCGTTTATTTTTTCTCTGCATAGTCGTGACTCAGTGGCTAAATTAACTGTATTTTCGTATCGCCAGCACCGCGTTATGCCCGCCGAACCCAAACGCATTGCTGATCGCCAAATTGATCTTCTTCTCACGCGCCTCATTCGGAATGTAATCCAGGTCACATTCAGGGTCAGGAGTCTCATAATGAATGGTCGGAGGCAGGATCCCATCGCGTACCGCCTGCACACAGAAGATCGCCTCCAAGGCACCTGTTGCGCCCATCATATGCCCTGTCATAGATTTGGTTGAAGAGATAGGAATTTCATAGGCTTTCTCGCCAAACGCGGCTTTAATGGCGCGTGTCTCTGATTGATCATTTAACTGGGTTCCTGTCCCGTGAGCATTGATATAACCGAGGTCATCTACATTTGCTTTTGCAGAATTCAGTGCCATGTGCATGGCAGCCGAGCCACCTTCGCCATTCTCATGCGGGGCAGTGACGTGGAACGCATCTGCAGTCGCACCGTATCCCGCCAGTTCTGCCAAAATATTCGCGCCGCGCGCTTTCGCATGGGATTCGGTTTCCAATACAAGCACGGCTGCACCTTCTCCCATGACTAAACCATCTCGATTCTTATCAAATGGTTGAGGCGTCATGGAATAATCACCATCTCGTCGGGACATGGCTCCTACACGGTCAAACGCGGCAACGCCTGTTGAGCAAACCGTCATTTCGGTGGCGCCTGCCAGCGCTGCATCGATCATCCCAGCCTTCAACATCAACATCGCAGTCCCAATCCCATCTGCGCCGGAAGCACAAGCCGAAGCGACAGAGAAACAGGGCCCCTTGATTTGATGCTCGATTGCAATCATCCCTGAGGTGCCATTTGCCATCAACATGGGGATCAGGAATGGACTGACACGGCGCGGTCCCTCGGTGTAATTCGTAATCACAGCATCCTGTAGCGATTTTAATCCACCGATCGCTGATGAAACCAGGACGCCGATCCTGCCAGCATTCGCTTCCGTAATCTTAAGACCTGAATTTTTCAGGGCATCATTTGCTGCCACGATGCCTAATTGTTCAACACGGTCACGCCGCCGCACTTCTTTGGGATCCATGTATTTTTCGGGTTCAAAGCCTTTTACTTCCGCGGCGATGTGTACATTCAATGGTGAATGATCAAACAACGTGATTGGGCCAACGCCTGAAATACCGTTGACCGCATTTTTCCAACTTTCTTCAACCGTCAAGCCAAGTGGATTCACTGTACCCATACCTGTGATAACAACTCGTTCCATTTACTCCTCACAATTCGAAAATATGACGTTCGAAGGAATAAACCCCGATTTCCCTTCCGAGTCACGCGCTAGATGAAGAATATGTTCTTCCTTAGCCGGTCATTGCTTCCGTTTCCACAAGACTACTCCCCCGCCTTTGGGAAATAGT
Organism: Anaerolineales bacterium; assembly: GCA_036394895.1. Classification (GTDB taxonomy): domain Bacteria; phylum Chloroflexota; class Anaerolineae; order Anaerolineales; family Villigracilaceae; genus Defluviilinea. Next base: position 10,554 of record DASWEH010000541.1, on the reverse strand, counting down.
CCCCTTCCACCCAATGCTCACCATTTGGGCTGACTTCCTTCTTCCAGATTGGCACGATCTCTTTCAAGCGATCGATCCCGTATCGCGCGGCTTCGAAGACTCCTGTGTCGCGATGGGCAGCAGTACACGCGATCAACACAGTTGGCGTCTTTGGGTAAAGCCTCCCAATCCGCTGAACGATGGCGATCCCTTCGACGATGGGCCATCTCTCCCGAATTTCATCCGCAACCTGCTTCATCTTCGCTTCCGCCATGGGGATATAGGCTTCGTATTCCAGATATTCAGTTTCATGCGTGGCGCCGCGCATGGTTTCACCGCGCACCATGCCCGTAAAAATTGCAGCCGCGCCCGTGCTGGCCAAAGTGATCTTCGCCAACAGATCATTCAGATCAATCTCATCTTCGGTAATGGAAAAGATGGTTGGAAATTCCATAATTCCTAAATGCTCAACCGCCGTCCCCGGCGCTGAAGGTAATCATCCTCCCGACACCGGCGGGAACATTGCCAATTCCGCATTGGGTGGAATGATCGCCTCATCGAAGGCGTACTCGCGATTGATCGTAATTAGCACACTCGACATCGACTCCTTTAGATTCGGATATTCAGCCGAGATTTTATCTTTCAATCCCTGAATAGTCAGGTCAGTAGGAATATCCAACTCCATGGATTTCGTCCCGGCACGGTCACGCAATGTGGCAAAAAACAGCAGTTTCACATGGTTCATAAATTCTTATATCCAGGCACTATCTGTGACAGTTCTTTCATTGACAACCTCACCCGTGTTCAACGTACCTGCAGGTTCCACTAACAGAATGTGACATTCCTGTTCTGCAACAGGCTTGTGCTCGACGCCTTTCGGCACAATGAACATTTCCCCTTCATTCAGAACAACGTTTCCATCGCGTAACTGAATCTCCAATTGACCTTTCAACACGATAAAAACCTCATCTGTTTCAAGATGATCGTGCCAGATGAACTCTCCTTCGATCTTGGCAATCTTGAAATGATAATCGTTCATCTGCGCAATGATCTTGGGAGACCACTGCTCAGAGAATTTTGCAAATTTATCGCTGAAGTTGATAGGCTGATAATTCATGGTTCCTCATTTATACACTATAGAGTCAGGGAACTTGCTCTTGTAAATACTAACCGGCAATCTGGTCGATTCCACAAATCATTCATTAATTACATCGCCACTCTGACCACCATGTTTTTCTATTAATCTTATATTCTGAATCCGCATGGTTTTCTCAGCGGCTTTTGCCATATCGTAAACCGTCAACGCGGCAACAGAGACCGCGGTCAAGGCTTCCATCTCAACACCTGTTTTGCCAGTTGTTTTGGCTGTGGCAGTGATGACCACACCAGGCAAAGAATCATCGAGCGCTAGGTCCACGTCCACTTTGGTGAGCGCTAGCGGATGGCATAAGGGAATCAATTCCGAGGTCCGTTTGGAAGCGCTAATGCCCGCGATCTGCGCAACTGTGAGAACATCTCCTTTTTTGATCTGTCCAGCGCGGATCAAATCCAGTGTCTCCTTTTTCATGTGAATTTCGCCGCGTGCGATCGCAATCCGCTCCGTGTCAGGCTTATGACCTATATCCACCATGCGGGCGCGTCCCTGTTCATCGAGATGAGTCAGCTTCTCTGTCATAATGAAATTATATCGTAACAGTGTATAATTTCCTGCCTATGGAAAACCTACTGGGTCGCCAGCTCAATTACACGGTCCACACACCTGTTTACGAAGGTCCGCTCGACCTGTTACTAGATTTGATCGAGCGTGCGGAGCTGGATATTACGTCCGTTTCACTGGCGACCGTAACTGACCAATATCTCGCCTCCATAAAAAATCTTGAGAAACTCAATGCGGATGAAATCTCCGCATTTCTTGTGATCGCGGCGAAGCTGTTACAGATCAAGTCTGAGGCACTGCTCCCGAGACCGCCTGCCCGAGCAGCCGGCGAAGAGGATATTGGGCGGTCCTTGGTTGACCAATTAAAGCTGTACAAACGCTATAAAGAAATTGGTGTTTGGATGAACGAGCGGCAACAAGCCAATTTACGGACGTATTTACGTGTGGCGCCACCACCGAAGGTTGAACCGAAACTCGATCTGACGAATCTCACGCTCGAAAAACTTGTCGCAGCAGCAGAAGAAGCGTTTGCAAAAGACCGAAACAAGCAACCCCTGGGAGTAATCATTGCTCCTCCGCGTGTGACCATCCGTGAGAAGATCGACCTGATCGCCAAAGTGATGAAGGAAGCGGAGCATTCCACTTTTCGAGCGCTGCTGGAACCTGGCGCGTCACGATTGGAGATCGTAGTCACATTTTTGGCCATGCTCGAATTGGTAAAGCGTTATCACATCCATGCCTATCAGCCAGACTTGTTTAGCGATATCGAGATCGATCGAATGGAAGATTGGAAAGATGACGAGGAAATTGAGGTTGAATTTGAATAGGCGATCAAATTCTAGTGATCAGTCTGTTCGACGATCGGATGAAAGGAATCTGGTCGTTTTTGTTTTCTGTATAGAGTGACAAGCCATAGTGAAATCAACGCGCCAAAGTTATCAAAGATCAAGACATCCCAGATCGCGGGATGACGTCCTGGCACAAAGGATTGATGAAATTCATCGGTGATCGCATACAGGAATGCTAATAGCCACGCACCCCAACGTTTACTATCTTTGAAATCAAAGGCTCGCCAATATAATAAAGCAAGGATTGCATAACCAACGATGTGTCCACTTTTTTTGACCAATTTATCTGCCCAATCGAAATTGGGTAAATGAGAAGAAGGCTGTGCCGATACTAAAAAAATCAATAGCATCATGAACAGTGCAGGTATCCAGCGAAGAACAATTTGAACCATTTTAGACATGAACGAAATTAAACCACAAAGTGGATTGGTCAGGCAGAATGAAGTTCTGATCAAAGAAAATAATAACTGGCTATATTTTTCGAAGCCTCATCAAATCATTACTGTACAAAAACTGGAAGATATTTTGCCTGCCCTTCAAGAGATTGAAAGGCTGATCGCGGTCAACGATTGGTATGCAGCGGGATTTCTAAGCTACGAAGCTGCCTCTGCGTTCGACTCGGCGCTTCAGACTCGACTGGGAGATGGATTCCCCTACCTCTGGTTTGGGCTCTACTCAGAGCCACGCATCATCACGTTACCCAGACCCGAAGCACCAAAACAAAGCTTGGCTTGGCTTCCAACAACTGATCGCGAATCTTATCATGCGGCAATTAGAAAAATCAAGCGTTACATCGCAGACGGTAAAACGTATCAAGTCAATTACACCATGCGTCTCCAGACCGATTTTACTGGCAATGTATGGGACTTCTTTCTTCATCTTGCACAAAATCAGAATAATCATGCAGCTTACATTGACATAGACCGATATGTCATTTGTTCAGCCTCGCCTGAATTGTTCTTTCAACTGGATGGAAATATGATCACCTGCCGCCCGATGAAAGGAACAACAAAACGCGGTCGAACAACGGTTGAGGACAAGGAACAATCAAATTGGTTGGAGCATTCAGAAAAAAACCGTGCGGAAAACGTAATGATCGTGGATATGATCCGCAACGATCTCGGAAAAATTGCGGAGGTGGGCAGTGTGCATGTCCCCCACCTATTTGAAACAGAACGATATCCCACGCTCTGGCAGATGACATCTACCGTGACGGCAAAAACCAATGCATCGCTGACAGAAATACTTAAAGCACTTTTTCCAAGCGGCTCCATCACAGGTGCACCAAAAGTGAGTACGATGAAAATTATTGCAGGGTTGGAAAGCACTCTACGTAAGATTTATACAGGCACCATTGGGTATATATCACCCCAGCGGCAAGCAAGCTTCAACGTGGCTATACGCACGCTGTTAATCGAGCGGGAGAGTTACAAAGCCGAATATGGGATTGGGGGTGGGGTCGTATGGGATTCATCCAGCACGGATGAGTATGCTGAAGCACTGCTTAAGGCACAAGTGCTCGTTCAACAACACCCGCCCTTTTCGCTGCTCGAAACAATCCTTTGGACTCCAGAAGAAGGTTTTTTTCTGCAAGAGAAGCATATTGTGCGCATGATTGACTCGGCAGCGTATTTTGATATTCCAGCCACAAGAGAAAGACTCGAAGAATATCTTGACCAAATTTCTTTCGAGATTTTTGAGCCTCAACGCGTTCGATTAATGCTTGACCAGTCGGGGAAATTAACCCATCAATCGAGCCATTTGGAAACTGCCGAAAGCCATCAAACTTTGAACGTTTGTCTTGCAAAAGAACCTGTTGATAGCAACAATGTGTTTCTCTTCCATAAGACGACACAGCGCGAGGTCTATGAATCCGCGCGGAAAGGCTTGGAAACATTCGATGATGTTTTGCTTTACAACGAACTGGGCGAACTGACGGAATTTACGATTGGGAATCTCATCGTTAAGTTAAATGGTCAATTGCTCACGCCACCCATCTCGTGTGGCGTGCTGGCAGGGACGTTCCGCGCTTATTTAATAGAAACAGGCCAGCTCTTGGAAAGAACGATCACGATTGATCAGCTAAAAAGCTGTACGAAAGTATTCCGCGTGAATTCAATCCGGCAGTGGCAAAGAGTCCAAATCCAAGAACAGCCTGCAAATTTAGGGCTTGAGCGAAATATCTCGTGAGGTGTTTTGATAGATCAATTCTTTGTATTTTGAGGGATGTCGCACCACGCGCAGCCAGTACGGTCGCCCAATAAAGAAGAACGCTAATGCAATTGCAAGCGGGATGCCAATAATCAGAGCAATATCCAAATAGCTCAGCATCAACAATTCCACGTCCTGATCTCGCGATAGATGGACCGGAGTAGGAGGCGCCGACCCGCCCGCTCCAATTATTTTTGCACTATAGGAGCCGCGTGCCAAGGACGGAATGACAATTTCCGCGCTATCATTGTCAAACATGAAAGTTTCCATGTGGCCATCGGGATAAGTAAGCTCAATCCCCTTGCCAATCGGAAAGTGGAACATGGCATCCCGGGCAGAAAAATGTGCCGAATAGAGTAACAATTGAACCGGCCAGACATCATCCGGACGGATATGGAAACGTTGCTCACTTTTGTTGATCACATTGGCCCCATCAACCGTTATATCTCTAAAGTAATAGAGAATTTCCTCACTTTCAAGACGCTCACCAATGCGACGAGTCAGGCGGTTGGCTCGAAGCCAAAGAGGTCCTGCCCCATCAAAGGTAAACGTATTCCCAACACCGAGAAGAGTCATGGAGGAAACGCGCCCAGGCTCGACAGCTTGACCTTTTGTATCGTAGAATTCTTGATTCACTTCATAACTAACGGTGAAGCCCACTTCAAGACGCCGGGCTCTGGGAAAGTAAACGTGACGTTTTAAAGTAAAAACATTATCGTTCCAACGCGCGAACTCGATGCGCGTATTTGACGGCAGATTTGTGGTATCAATATCTATTACTTCTAGGGAATAGACGCCGCTCGAATTGACCTCGATATTGGCAACCCCATTTTCATCGGATATGTAGGTTTGACCATTCAGATTGAAAACGACTCCGGGTAAAGGTGGGACTGTATAAATGGCAGTTTTGGCAGGTTCTACGATCATGTCAATTTCAGCCACTGCGCGATTCACGCCAATGGAAACGATCCCCGGATAAATAGCTTGCACATGATAGGTTCCAGCAGAAAACTTGTATTTCAAAGTTATAGCGGCAATGCCTCTGCTATCCGTTCGCGCTTCGCCTTTCTGGACACCATCTATCAAAATGATGATTGGCTGATTGCGGATCGGTTGACCAAATTCGGCGGTGAGGTGAGTAATAATCGTGGGATGATCACCGATAACAAATGGCTTGAGAGGCTCGATCGTCAAATTTGCTGGCCGTCTCTGCGACAACTCACCGGCATAAGCAGGAGTCGCGAGGGTTAATAGACTCAGCAACACTACAATGAATATTACCAATCGGCGTGGAAAAGAAATTGTCATGGCTTGATTTCCTCCGGAGGCTGAGGAGTATAAGCAAGGCGGGTATGATCGTGCCTCGCGGTAAAGGCCCGAGCAAGGATTAAGAAAGCGAATAGCATCGCTGCTCCATAAGCAACATAAATCACGATCCTGCGAGGCTCGATACGAGGTTCTGGTACCTCACGAGTTGCTGGAACCAAGATAGGTGGACGGGAAGTCATTGAAAAGTCAAAGGCTGAAGTAATGTTATTCGCCTTTGCATCCCGTGTGGCCAATGGCGCAATATCCCAATTCTCTTCAATGAATTTCAAAATGGAAGTGTGATCAAGCAGCGTATGATCAATGTGCCCCATTCGCGCATAAGGGCTGACGAGGAGCGTAGGAACTCGAAAACCATAGCCACGATCATCAACCTGCGGCGGTGGAACATGATCGTACCAGCCACCCCAATCATCGTAGGTAATCATCAATGCCGAGCTTTCCCATACATCGCTTTGCATCAGCGTGTTAAGCATGGTTCTGGCTACCGTTTCGCCCAATGATACATCTGAAATTGGGTGCTCTGTGCCGCCAAGCAGAAGAACATAGGAAACGGCTGGCAGGGTGCCATTTTCAAGATCCATATAGTATTCATCAAGATCTACTATGTGGCTGGAAAGCTCTGGATCGTCCAAGAAACGGTCAAAGCTTAGCAATGGGACCCACTGCACCTGAGGAGGCAGAAAATCAAGTTCCTTGGCTGTTCGATAATTAAGATTAGGGTTGTAATCCCTTATATAGAATTTCCACGAAATGCCGCGTTCCTGCAAACGATCAAAGATCGTAGGAATATCGCCAAAACCATTTTCAGGGATACGATTGAACTCACTACCCGGTTTGCCACTGACCCAAAACATACGATTGGTAATACTACCTGTGTGAGCTGAGCTAAAGTAATTATCAAAGAGAACGTATTGATCTGCCAGGTTCCAATAAAACGGGATGTCCTTGTCAGTATAATGCGCCATGCTTAACGTTCCATCCTCATTTAACTTTTTCAAGGCATCGATAAAGCCATTCATTTTTCCATTTTGATATTGGCCTTGAAAAATCGTATCAGAGTGGCTTAAGTTACTGATGGGGTGATCGCCTATTTCGAAGGGAGGCACACATAATCTGTCTTTTTGATCAGACAGTGCATTCGGCATACAAACGTTATCCGGAATCCCGTTGGCTCCTGGATACGTCCCAAAATAATTATCAAAGGTGTGATTTTGCTGCATGACCACGATAAAATGTTCAATGGGCGTATTGGGCTCATTTTCAGATTGAGCTGCCGATACTCCAGTCATCCCAAACATTGAGATCATCAGCATGGCAAAACTAAATAGAGTAGTAAATTTTTTAGCGAGTTTCATGGGTGCACCAAGTAAACAATAATCACCGGTTTTTCTACCTGACTTCCGTCTTCTAGAGTCATAGTCACCGTCTGGGTATGAATGACCCTACCATGAAAGCGGGCAGTTAATTCCAGCAGCCGCTCTGAGAAGAAACTAGAACGTCCAGCGGAATACGAATCCCAGACTAAAAATTGAATGTTATTGGATCGAATCTCAAAGTCAGGATTATTGATCGGCTCATATGCCGGATTACGATGAAGTGAGTTTGGACTGACGGATAAACCCAAGGCCTTGCGATGTCCATAAAATTGCAGGATATTGGCCATGGAAGGTCCAATCGTTAGGAGTGTGGCATCCGAGGGGAGATTTTCCCTTATCCATTCTCCAGCTTCGCGTCCGCCTGGAACACCACCTGTTCCCGCAATGAAAACACCTGTCGTCGCAGGCTGGATCGTTTGCCAGCTTGAGCTTAGTAATGTGACGATCAAAACTCCACCCACCAACGCTCTGATCCAGGTGGTACTGATTCGTCTATTTCCGAAAGCCGGAGTTTCTATCCATAACCATCCAATCAAGGTCCGGCCGGCTAATATCGCGAATGGAGGAGCAATGGCAAGCAGGTACTGATATCCTTTGGTAGGCCATATTTGAAAGAAGACCACGGGAACGACGATCCACCAAAGAAGAAGTCTCTCGCGCCAGGTTCTTTCCCTCCATAACAACAAGAGACCTACAACTCCCAGGATGAGAACCAGGATTCCGATTTGCCCAGGTACGGTTGTGAGATAAAAATCCCAGGCATGGTTAGGGCGGCGGAATAGCTGCCAGATCAAATATTGCTGACCAACCTCAGAGCCTCCTGCGAGCCAAAGCGAAATCGGAAACGGCAGGATCATAATGATCATCAAGATAAATGAGATGATCAAATCCTGAATACGGACAAAGATATCCCGAGAGAGGGCAAAGAACGAATAAACCGAACCGATCAGAATAAGACCGGTCTCTTTTGCCAAGAATGTTAATCCCATGCCAATACCGGCAGCATGCAGCCAGATCGGGTTTCCTGTCAAAGCATAGCGCGCTAACAAGTAAAGGGTTAGCGTCGAACACAATACCATTGGGCCATCCAAAAGCACTTGGCGACTGACAACCACATGATAGGGCATCACTGCCAAAATGAGAGCAGCTAAGATACCGGTATATTCGCCGTAAAGCAGACTTCCCAAGCGATAAACAATGAAAACGGTAGCAACACCGATTGCAACCGCTAATAAGCGTGCTGCCAGATCACTCACACCAAAGTCAAAGAGCAATGCCAATAAGAACTGGAACAACAGCGGATGGGCGCGAAAGACCGGGAAGATCTCCTTGAGCACCGGAACTTGAGCGATCGCGGCGGCCTGACCGGAATACACAGCCTCATCGGTATTAAAGCCAATTTGATTCAATCCCCAAATCCGTATTCCAACTGCCAAACACATGACCAGCGTCACACTTACGATGCGGGCGACGGATTCGCGATCCCGAGGCCACCATCGGACCAGGGTCGGGTTCTTTGGAAAAATGCGCTGCATAAGTCGTTCTCGAAGGAAGGATAGATTTCGAAGATTCATAGTATATTACTTTCTACTGTAGAAGATCATTTAGGGATCGGAGCCACGAGACGAGTTTCGGACAACACTTTCAGATAGAGATTACCATGGTCTTGACTGGGCTCAACGTGTGAATTCTCGCTGAACTCATTCCAGCTGATCAATCCAATTGCATCCGGCAAGGATTGAAGCGCTGTTTTCAATTCCCTTCGTAATGTTTGACCATTCTTTCTCTCGACAACAGAGGTTCCTCCAACAAGCCGTGCATCGAAACCTGGTGCCGCAGGAGCAATCCAAAGCCCGCCATTCTTATGGATTGTCTCTCCCATGGCGGTCAATTTATCCAAGTAATTAGAGTGACTATCCGGATTCACTGACGACCAGTAATACGCATCACCATCCACAAATTCTGACAATCGCTGATATCCTTCCACGTTCTTTTCAGAGGCAAGAATAAGAATGTCATTTCTCTTTGTCTGAGTCACATGTTTTATTTCGTCCATAGAATACTTCCAGGTTCCTGACCAAATCATCATCGGCTTCTCAAAAAGATAAAATACAGTAAGGTCAGCATAGTGTTGGACGAAATAGTTCATATCAGCATCCACTTGCTCTAGAGGAAGGGGTCTCCGGTCAAAATCCAGACCTTCATAGTTAATTGCCAGCTTGAAATTTTCTTGCTCCGCAATCTTTACAAGTTGATCCAGGCGATGGTTGAGCTTTTCCGTGCTCTTCCAACTGACAATGAAACCGTCGATTCCCGCCTCCTTCGCCCATTGGATATGCTGACGCATGACATCCGCATCATCACTGCTATAACGGCCTAATAATGGATAATCTGCTTTGGCACGATCCCAGGATTTTGTATCGAACCAGATATAGTAATAAGCCAGCACTGGAACGGTGTTGTCCGGTGTTTCGGTGATGGGCTGAGATGAAGATAGTGTAAGGGGATCAGTGGAGAGCGTTGTAAGACTAGACGGCTTAGATGTACACGAGGTTACAAGCATAAGTAGAAGGGAAAACCCTATCCCTAACATCAACGTCTGCAATAAGCGATCAACGAATATACTTGTTTTATTAATCTTCAGCTTTTGATCAAAATGTAGGCGTCTAAAAACCATCTCAGTAACTAATCATCGGCTCCAACGAACTGCATGTTGGTTGTAGAAGAACCTTGAGCGATTACCGGCAATTTCTGCCACCAGTTGAACTTGGGATCACACAAGCGAATAGTAAGAATGCCTTTAAGAGCTTCGGCAACAATTGCCTGTTCCTCAGGATGAAGATCATGCCCTTCCCATTTGCTCAACGAATCTGCGAGGATGGGATACGGAGGAAATCCATACGCATCCTCAGCATTCTTCACGAACGTGTCGACGGCTTGCTCATGAACCAGAAATTCCTGGAACTCAGGGCCACGTTCAATAATCACAGCCCCAGCGAGTTTCGCCTCGTCAGCATAGGTTGCCTTGGGGATCAGGCGATGGACCATGTACTTCGGAGGCGGGACGATCATCTGCACGATCGCATTCATTGTCGCCGCGGGCAACTTCGACTTGCTCAGATCCATCCCCACTTTCCGCCCGCCCTTGGAATGC
>DASWEH010000540.1:0-8100 GCA_036394895.1 Anaerolineales bacterium | reverse complement strand
CTGCCTGTCTGAGAGGAGTCAAATGTTTTAAGAGAATCGGCGCAGCAATGACCAGCAGCAGCAGCCCAAGGAAATCAAAATAGCCAACATACAACAGAATACAAGAAATACAAAACTCGCCAAAAAAAGCTACCTGTACATGAGCGATATAAAGAACGATCAGAAGCACACTCAAAAAGAGAACGGCGCGCATCCGTTCAGAAATTGGGCGGATGTCCCGAAAAGGCAGTAACAGCCAGACAGTCAGCGCGCTGACCAAGGAAATGAAATGCAATCTGAAGGTCAATAAAAAATACAGAACCATTCTGTATAAATTTGACGCTTCAGGTTCAGGGATGGATGTACCGCCAGCATTCGGCATTTTCCAAGCCTGCAAAAACGAGAATGGAAAATCGGGGACGCGGATTGCCCAGAACTTTAAATTCTCCGGGAAATAAAATGCGTTCCCTGCCAAAAACAGAATCCCCGCGCATAACATGGCAAGCAAACCTGCTTTCCAACCATGTTGCCAAAAAATGTAGAGGAAGAGAATAGGAGGCACAAATGCCATATTCTCGCGCGTCAACACTAACGGAGCTGTCAATGCCGCGCCTAACAGAATCTGCGAGAGCGGACGGTTTTCCCCGACCACAAGGACAACGATCCAGACCAGCAGCGCGGCAATCATCCCTTCGGAGATCGCCAGAGTATGGATTTTTATCTCAGCCGGGTTGAGCACCATCACACACACCACACCTGTCGCCCACCAGGCATTCCCCCAGCGTTTCGCAAACACCCACAGCCCTAGCAGGGTAAACATGCTGAGGAAGATCATAAAATAGCGGCCGGTTTCCAAGCCAGGTCCAAACCATTTTTGAACGTAACCGGGAATCAAAAAGGAAAGGATGGCATGGTTTGTCCAAAGACCATAGTCTGCAAATGGAGTCTGCAATCCGTTCGCGAACAGATAACCTTTGTAAAGATACAAGCCCTCATCCAGAAAGGATGTTTTTGTACGGGCGATCTCCACCGCTCGCAGAATATAGGCAAGAAAACCAGCTATCGTAAGAAAAGCAGGGAGCCATACAATCGAAACAATTTTTCTTACCGATGCCAAAGCGTTCTGCATAAATTGCCTACGGCGTAAGGATCTGGCTCGCCCACTCGCGTTCAGCGTTGTACCATTCGACCAGTTTTTCGATTCCCGAGCGCATGTCGAACTGTGGCTCCCAGCCAAGCAGGTTGCCCGCTTTACTGACATCTGCCCAGTTTGTGAACATATCTGCCGGGTTGGGTGGACCGTATTGCACATCTGCTTTTTTGCCCATGACATCTTCGATCAGCTTGATCAAATTATTAATGGTGATTACTTCGTGACCGCCAAGATTGATGATCTCGTGCCCAACTGGTTTCAATGCAAGGATAGTGCCGCGCGCGATATCGTCAATATATGTAAAGCCGCGCGATTGTTCGCCAGTTCCGTTCACACGCACAGGAAGCTCTTCACTGATCCATTGCACGAAGCGGAAAATCGACAGGTCTGGTCGACCTGCTGGACCATATACCGTGAAATAGCGCACAACGCTGACATCGATCCCATACAGGTGGTAGTACGCGTGACACATCGCTTCCGCCCCTTTTTTGCTCGCCGCGTACGGTTGGAGTGGTTCACTGCTGGAAGCGGATTCCGGCGTTGGGTAGGGAGGGTCATCCCCATAGATGGAGGAGGTGGAAGCGACAATGAATTTCTTGGTTCCAGTCTGACGACAGATTTCCAGCATGTTCAGAGTCCCAATCGTGTTTGTTTCCACATAAATCCACGGATCTTCTACGCTGTAACGCACTCCTGCCCGCGCGGCGAGGTTGATCACGCCATCAAATTTTTCTTCCTTGAATGAGTCAATGATCGATTTGTTTGAAATATCCAGTTTGTGAAACGTGAACTCAGGCATGGACTGCAACTTGTGGAGACGATACTCCTTCATACGCGGATCATACGCATCATTCATATTGTCTATTCCCACCACAGTATGCCCATCCTTGATGAGCAGCTTGGAAGTGCGCGCGCCAATGAAACCTGCTGCGCCAGTAACCAAGTAGTTTGCCATTGATATCCTCGTTGGTGTGAGCCTACAATCTCACAACGTTCTCCATCCCCTTTGAAAATTCCCGGGTCGCGTTACGGCTGTCAAAGACAAATTTCGAGGCTTTGACAATTGCCTTGTAATCATAGACTTTATGGTTAGTGATGATGACAACTGCATCCGCCTCTTTGACCGCTGTCATGACCTCACGGACGCTATCCATCTGCCAGCCATCTGTTTCATGATGAATATGTGGAATGTATGGATCGTGATACTCTACGATTGCACCTTTCTTTTTTAACAAGCCGATCACATCCAGAGCTGGTGATTCGCGCACATCATCAATATCAGGTTTATAGGCTGCACCAAGCACCAATATTTTCGAGCCTTTCAAGGCTTTACTGCGATCGTTGAGTGCTTCCATAACACGACTGACCACATACCGCGGCATATTCGTATTGATCTCAGAGGCTAACTCAATGAAACGAGCGTTGTAATTGAAGGATTTCATCTTCCACGAGAGATAGAGCGGATCGATGGGGATGCAATGTCCTCCCAGTCCCGGACCTGGCGTGAACTTCATAAACCCGAACGGCTTCGTCGCGGCAGCATCGATGACTTCCCACACATCCACGCCCAGGCGTTCGCACATGATCGCCAGTTCATTCACAAGGCCAATATTGATCATGCGGAAGGTGTTCTCCAGTAGTTTTGTCATCTCAGCCGCTTCCGCCGAACTGACAGAATGCACCGTTTTGATTGCGCCTTCATACCAGGTAGAAGCAACCTCCCCACAAGCCTCTGTGATGCCACCCACCACTTTGGGTGTATTGATGGTCGTAAAATCTTCGCGGCCAGGGTCCACACGTTCAGGAGAAAATGCAAGGAACCAGTCTTCTCCAATGGTGAGTCCACAGTCTGTGCCGAGTTTCGGCAAAAGGACTTCGCGCGTCGTACCGGGATACGTGGTCGACTCCAGCACAACGACCATGCCTTTATGCATGTATTTTGCCAGCTCTTCGGTCGCCGAGATAATGAACGACATATCCGGGTCACCCGTCTGTCGCAAAGGCGTGGGCACACAAATACTGACGGCATCCATTCCCTGCAAAACAGAGAAATCGGTGGTCGCACTGAGAAATCCTGACTTTACTAGCTTTTCAACTGATTCCTTCTTAACATCTGGGATGTAGGAAACGCCTTTATTAAGGGAATCAACCTTTCGTGAGTCGGGATCGACGCCGGTGACATGGAATCCTGCCTCAGCGAAGACAACTGCCAGAGGCAAGCCAACATACCCGAGTCCCAAAATTCCAACACGGGCCTTTTTTTCTTTGAGGTTCTTGATGAGGGTTTCTTTGATAGACATGTTTTCCTTGGATTGATCCGTCATTGCGAGGAGCGTTCGTCCCTGGCACCGTGCGGCTTAAGCCGTACCAGGGCAGGTGTGCGACGAAGCAATCTCCCATATCTTAAGAGATTGCTTCGTCGGGCTAAAGCCCTCCTCGCAATGACGTGGAGTTCATTTGCTTCGGCTCGTCTTCTTTTTTTTCGGCTCGTTCCCCTTAGTTGTAGACCTACCCAACTCGGCACGCGCCTCTTTCAGTAATTCAGGTAATTTGGCGAAATCAGCCATGATCGTAGATTTGAGCGACAGTTGATGTAACGCGGCGGCTGGATGGTACATGGCGATCACAAAGTGATCTTCCACTTTTCGCATCTGCCCGTGGATCTGGGTGATCTTCGCACCCTTGAAAAACAACCCCATGGAGAAGCGTCCAAGCGTGACAATGATACTGGGATTGACAATCTTGATTTGATGTTGAAGATAATTGCTGGTGCAAGTTTCAACTTCATTGGGTAACGGGTCGCGGTTGCCCGGCGGGCGGCACTTGACTACATTTGTGATCCACACATCCGCGCGCGTCACGCCAGCTTGTTCAAGCAATTGATCTAGAAATTTCCCTGAGGCGCCCACAAAGGGACGGCCCTGCTCATCTTCACGAGCCCCGGGTCCTTCGCCGATAAACATGATCTCAGTGTGAGTTGGGCCCTCACCGGGAACCGCATTCTTGCGCGAACGATGTAGCTCACATTTCGTGCAAACCACAATTTGCTTGGCAAGTTTTTCCAACTGCGCTTCATCGCTCATTCTGTTCCTCCTTATCCAAGGTTGAGCGCTCATCGTCAAAGATCAGACGCTCCGCCTTCAACGAGGCTAAATTCATCAGGATCGCATCTTCGTCATTATCTTTATAATAGCGCGGCCGGCGACCCGAGGCTTTATACCCGAACTTACGATACATTTCCTGCGCACTGAAATTGCTTTCACGAACCTCTAAAAAAGAACTGCGCGCACCTTCCTCGATCATGTGCCGTAACGCATAAGACAACAATTTTGTTCCGATGCCTCGTCTGCGAAAATCTGGATGAGTAGCCAGGGTGGCAACATGCGCTTCATCGATGATCAGCCAGACCACGATCATTCCTACAATCTTTCCGTCCAGCTCAGCCACCCAGCAGCGTGAGGCGGGGTTGGCGCTCAGCTCAAAGCGGAAGGATCGTTCCGGCCATGGCAAGCTGAATGATTTGTGATCCAGGTCGACCACGCCGGGCACATCTTCCAAGATCATTTTACGGATAAGTAATTTCATGAGGGTATCGGTTCAGCTATATGCAAATAAATAGGCGCGAGTTTCGCTTGGTCATCCACTTTGCCTGCCTGCCAGCGCGCCCAAGCCAGTTCTGCGAGCACTGCCGGACGCCGCACCGATTGCGCAGGCGATACGAGATGGATTTCAGCCTTTTCAGCCAATTTTCGACGTTCTTCAGCAGTAAGCTCACCACAAACTGTCACTGGTCTCTTCACTTCATCGACTAAGGTTTCAATCGTCATCACTCGGGCGGGATCTTTCGCCTGCCAGCCATTTTTCGAATTTTTATACCAGCCGACGGCGAGCCGTCCACGCCCGGCCTGGATGGCGACCACCAACGGCAGCCTGGAGGCAGGTTGGGCCGCGGCGAGAATATCCAGTGTTGGAATCCCGATCAACGGCAAATGACGAGACAACGCGAGTCCTTTCGCCAGGGATAAACCCACGCGCAAGCTTGTAAAAGAACCGGGTCCCAGCGCCACGCCCAATGCCTGGATATCATCCATCGTCAGACCGCAATGCTTCAACAATTCAAAAATTGCAGGGGCAAGTTCCACCGTATGACGTTGGCCACTGCGCCAGGCGTATTCACTGATGACCTGGGAACCATCGTAAATCGCGAGTCCTACCTGTGCAGTGGAGGTATCCACAGCCAGAAGCATCAATCGCCTCCATACGCAGCACGACGGATCACTTCCAGCAAGTCGTCATAGCGTTTGCCGGTGGCCTTGAACCTCATCTCACGTTCTTCTTCATCGATGTGTTCCAGATTTATCCATAAATGCTCATTTGGAACGAGTCCATCCATGCGCTCAGGCAATTCGATCAGCAGGGCCCCCTGAACCAGCATTGAGTCAAGATCCAACTCTTCGGCTTCGGGCGTAGAGTCGAGGCGATAGGCATCCACATGAAATAAACGAGCTTCGTCCCCGCGTCGATATACATTGACGATGATAAATGTAGGGCTGGAAACCGAATCCTGTGAGCCCCAACCCTGCGCAATACCCTGCACAAAGGTTGTTTTGCCTGCACCGAGATCACCCTGCAGGCAGATCACATCGCCGACCTGCAACGCTCCGCCCAAACGCATCCCAAGACGACGCGTCTGGTTGGGACTTCGGCTGAAAAAATCCATCGAATGCGCATCCAGGATCGACATCGCAGGGATTATATCAGGCGGATGAATTCTACTCCAAACCGGGGGAGCACCTAATATCGAAAACATTATGTCATTCTGAACGACCGAAAGGAGTGAAGAATCCCGAAGGTTGAGGCTTATAAGCTCAACCTTCGGGCAGACCCTTCGCTATTCTCAGGGTGACAAATCGTTTGTATATTTGAAATTGTGCACTCACTACTTCAAACCGAAGTAGACGCCTGCATGGCTTTCGGTTAAGATACGCAGGAACTCATGAAGGAGAAAAGATGAACCAATATTTTGATCAATTTATTGCTTTTTTTCTCGCGGGAACTCCCAAGCTGCTTTCCGCGCTTCTTATTTTTGTTCTCAGCCTATATTTCGCCCGCCTGATGAGCAACTTCCTCAGACGCGTACTTCAAAGGCGAAGGGCGCCCACAGGGGTTGTCCAGCTTCTTGGAGAATTGGCGCTCTGGTCAATTATCGTCGCGGGGACAATCACTGCCCTGCAACAATTTGTCAATGTGACCGCTTTCCTCACCGGACTCGGTATTCTAGGTTTTACTGTGGGTTTTGCACTACAGGATATTATGAAAAATTTTGCTTCAGGAGTCATCTTGTTGTTGCAACAACCTTTCCATGTAGGCGAAACGATTGGCGTGAAGGGCTTCGATGGGACCGTGCTGGCGATTGATCTGCGTTCTACGGAAATGAGAGCAACCGATGGACGTGTGGTGATTCTGCCGAATGCAGATGTGCTGGCGAACCCCATAATCAACTATAGCCGCGCCAACCAGCGACGAGTCGACCTCAGCCTGAACCTGCCACATGCCTCCGAACCTGGTAAAACCCGACAAATTCTTCTGGATGCGATTAAAAGCGTCCCCGGATTCGTGAGTGAACCTGGGCCTGTCATTGTATTCAATAGCCTGTCAGATCATGCGATGGAATTGAATGCGAATTTCTGGGTTGATGTAACGAAAACTGATCCATTTCACGCAAAAGATGCCGTACTTCTAAAAGTGATGTCTGCGTTCAATGAAGAAGGGATCGAGATTCCCCATCCGGTACAGGCAGTTTATTCGAGGTCGTGAGGTAAACAGGTAGACAAGTAAACAGGTAAAGATGTATCCTTGTCTACGTGTTTACTTGTCTACTTCTGGTCTCTCTAACCCCAGCTTCTCTCCAATAATATGAGCGATTGTACGTGCCGCTTCAGGCCTGCCTGCCCGGCGGCAATTCTCAATAACTTTCTTGCGCTCCTCTGGCCGCGAGATCCAGCGAGTGAGTGTACGGACTACATCCTGCGGAGTCGGTGCCCAGGCTCCCGCGCCTTCCTCCTCCACAAACGTGACGTTGCCATCCTCCTGCCCTGGTAACTTCGCGTACAAAATAATCGGCAACTCCGCATTGAGCGCTTCAGCAATGGTGCCAGGACCCGCTTTGGTCACGATGAAATCAGAGGCGCGCATAAAATCTGGCATATCACGCGTGAAGCCATAGATCAACGTTGGGTTTTCCCACTTGCATGATTCGAGGTCTCTTTCAGACGCTGATTCCGCCCACAAACGATGACCAGCCCCACGTCCAAGCCTGACGCGTCGATCGCCTGCGCGGTCTTTGCGAGCGGACCCATCCCCTCTCCACCTCCAACCATCAGGACAATCGGCTTGCCAAGCGGCCATCCGAGTTTTTTTCGTAACGTGCTTTTTCTTCCTACTGGCTGGCAATATTTATCCGCGACCGGGAGCCCAACGACCTGCACCTTTTCAGGAGCTATGTTGTACTTGAGGGCGCGCCGACGAGCAGTTTCGGTAGGAACGAGGATAAGGTCGGCGCGGTTATCGTACCAGAGGGCGTGCGTCGTGACCATGTCGGTGACAACGTTAATAAAAGGAGGGCGATCCTTGCCAAGCGCGCGCAATGCAAATGAATTGGCAAACGGATGAACGGTCACGATCAAATCGGCTGGGTGACTATGAACGAGGGAGCGCGCCGCCTGGCGTGCAATCGGCCACATGGTGGTGGTGAGAACGCGGACGCGCGCCCGTCCATCCGTGGCATGAAAACTGGCACCCCATAAGCGCGGTGCCTTGACCATATATGGATACATGTCTGCGGCGCGGTTAAATGGACGCGGCGCATAATTCTTGAAGAAATCCACCATTTCCGTCGTCACTTTATTCTTGTATTCAAGATTAATCGCTTCAATGATGGCTTCGGCCGCGGAGCGATGTCCACCGCC
>DASWEH010000539.1:0-10845 GCA_036394895.1 Anaerolineales bacterium | reverse complement strand
TCTGTGTTTGAAAACGGACGCCATGAAACGCCTTGCCACTTCCGGGAGAGGTAACGGTTCATTGTGGACCTTAAAAAGGGCGGCACCTGCGATGGGTGTGTCTCCATTCCATGCCACCAGATAAGTAGGCTGGCAGTCGGCCATGGCGCGTTCTCCAAATTGATACCAATGATGGCTTTGAAAGCCGCGTCCCGCGACAACCTGATCCCAGATCTCGGGTTCTATTTCATGGATACTTTTGAAACTCTGTACGTTTAATTTTGCCATGCTGACTCCTGTGCGCTTCCATTTTACATGAGCAAAATGAAAACAAACATTGCCTTATTATTCCTTGCAAAAATGCAAACTGATCAAATCCAATTGTATAATAAAGTAAGACCTCATTATGCGAAATTATACCTTTCGTCTAAAATCTGGGCAGGATCTGTTTGACTCCATTGAAGCGTTTGTGAAGGAAAAGCACATTGAAGCAGGATGTGTTTTGAGCGGTGTGGGAAGCCTGACTCAAGCAACAATCCGCTTGGCAAACCGCGAGTTTTCCTCCGTATATGATGGACATTTCGAGATCGTTTCAATGACCGGAACCGTCTCAATCCACGGCTCGCATTTGCACATCTCCATTTCAGATGAAGATGGCAAGACGATTGGCGGGCATTTTGAGTCAGGTTGCAAAATCTATACCACAGCAGAAATTGTCATTGCAGTCTTCAACGGTGTTGTCTACAAACGCGAGTTTGCAGAAGATTCTGGATACGATGAATTGACCGTTTATGATGTGTAGGGGTAGGTCTGCCCTTAAAGGGTGCTTCACGAAGACCTGCCTTTACCTACCGCTTGTCTCATAATTTACTAAACTTTTTGAGCAAATTGCAGGCTGGATTTCGCATGTCCAGTTTAGATCATTATGCGGCACTCTGTAATACATCCAAAAACTCGGCCTCATTTCTGACCGTTTTATTAAAGTTCAATCGTTTTCCAAGGCGGGTTAATTGTGGTGGATCTACATACGTCGTTGCCAGAATTTCCTCCTGGCCCAACACATCGTTTGCCTTTCCATCCAGCAGGATTTTTCCCTGCGACATGGCGATCACCCGCTCGAAATTTTCCGCGCAAAAATCAATATCATGTGTAATCGTGATCACGGTCTTCCCGCGCTTTCGCAGTTCCGAGATCACATTGGCGATCCGCGCGATATTGACCGCATCCTGTCCTGTTGTCGGTTCATCGAAAATGACAATATCCGTATCCATCGAAATAATAGAGGCTAGCGCGACCATCTTGCGCCATGTGACGGACAAGTCATATGGATTCGTTTCCGTTTTATCCGATAAGTCTGTAAGTGCCAGCGCGTCTTTGACCAACGCCTGGACCTGTTCGCCGTTAAATCCAAGATTTCTCGGTCCGAACGCGACCTCCGCGCCGACTGTTTTGGAGAACAATTGCTCATCCGGGTTTTGGAAAACATAGCCAACTCGGCTGGCAAGTTTCGCAACCGAATGTTTGGTGGTATCCCAATCGCCGATCAACACCTGACCACGCGTAGGCTGTAACAGTCCGTTTAAATGTTTGACCAGAGTTGTCTTCCCCGCCCCATTCTGTCCGACAATTGCAACTTGTTCGCCGGAGGTAAAAGTGAGCGAGATTCCATCCAGAGCTTGCACGCCATTCGGATAAGAGAACTGGAGATCAAAGATTTCAATTTTCATGATGATGTTTCAGCTTTGTTTAACTAGGGAGAATCCTTCGACTGCTTCATCCAATGTGACCGGTAATTTTTCTTTCTTCCACAAGCCTATTTCCTTTGCCTGGCGCGCCACAGAGGTGTAACGCGAAATTCCGAATCCATTTTCCTGCAGGAGGGGAGAAGTCAAAACCTCTGAGGGAGTTCCATCGAGAAGTATTCCTCCGTCGTTCAGCGCAATGACCCGGTCCGCGAACTGCGCGATCCATTCCACTTTGTGTTCTGCCAATATGACGGTCATGCCGCGTTCTGTCATCTTGCTGATCACGGCAAAGACTTCACGGGTGCCTATGGGATCCATCTGGGAAGTTGGCTCGTCGAGCACGAGGACCTTGGGCTGCATGACCAGGATCGAGGTCAGGGCGACGCGTTGTTGTTGTCCGCCGGATAATGAATAAGGGGAACGATCCGCCAAATCGCTGATGCCGGTCAATTGCATAGCATCTTTTACGCGCGCCTTCATCTCGTCGCGCGGGATGCCGATATTTTCCAATCCGAAAGCCAATTCTTCAAAGACCGTATACTTCGCCCCGCTGATCTGGTTGAATGGATTTTGAAAAGCAAGACCAACGCCTAACACCCATTCACTCAGTGTTGAGTTATGTGACTCCTTCCCTAAAACTTCAACCACGCCGGTCAGTTCGCCTTTGAAAAAATGGGGAACAAATCCAGCCAGCGTATAACACAGCGTCGACTTGCCAGCACCATTCGGTCCAATGATCGCGAGAAACTCGCCTTCATTGACTTGCAAGTTGATATTTTGCAAGGCCGGCGAATCTGTGAGCGGATATTTATACGTGACGTCTTGCAGGTTTACGATAGCCATATTTTGAGGACAATAGTGATGATGACCAGCAGGATAAGTACCCAGCGAATTGTTCTATCAAGGTTCGTGTCAGGAATATCATACAAAGATGTCTTCAGGTGAGTGGAGGTAAAGCCGCGCGCTTCGATGGCAATCGCGCGCTCTTCTACTTCCACCAGAGAGCCAAACACAAGCGGACCCACCAGAGGACCTAATGAACCAACTCTTCTCAACAAGCTGCTTTGTGTGTCCAATCCGCGGGAGCGTTGGGCGGCGATAATGGTCTGGGCTTTGGCTTGCATCTGAGGCAGAATCTGCAGTGTGGAAATAATGACATAAGCGAACTGGGGTGGGAGACCGCGTCGTGTCAGATCGGACATCAGTTCACTCGGATGAGTCGTTAATAGAAATAGAGTGAATGAGGAAACCATGACGACAATTCGCATGGCATTGCGAAACGCGAACAGTAAACTTTCTTTTGTGATATCCAGAAACCAGATTTTGAAAATTACTGTTCCGCCAACTGGTTGAAAGAAAGCCTGCATGAAAAAGAGGAAACTTGCGGCAGGCAGGATCAGCCCCAAAAAAGCGCGGAAAAATTCTCTGTTGACTTTGCCAATAAAACTTAGAGGGATAACTGCAATCAATAAAAGAACGTGAGGGGTCCAATACCAGGGACTGAGAAAAGAAATCAAAACCAATCCAAAGACTAGCGTTAACTTGGTGAGTGGATTAAGCTGGTGGAGCGCGCTGTCGCGTTTTACATAGAAGGAGAGACGCTCATGCATAGCGTGAATTATAAATGACAAGCGAAGCAGTCCGGTGGACAAGCGTAGTGGCGCCGCCATGGACAAAAAAGAGACCAGACTTTTCGAGCCTGGTCTCTTTCTACAAAACGGTTATGCTATCCACCAAGGATGTTGCGCAGTAGGAATGCCGCGAACAGGACAAGCAGGACAACAACGGCTACAGCAATATACAACTGAGTCTGGCTGGTGCCCGTCTCGGGTTCTACATTCTCGGGGCGTGGGAAACGGGCGACAAAGCGCCTCGAAAGTCCCTGCACAATTGCAAAGGCAAGCATGGCAGTGGTAATCTTGTCAACTGGTTCAACCAAGAAATTTGTGCTGAATATGGCAGTGAGAATATCCTTGCCAGTTTGCAGCAGATACGCGGTAATAATGGAAGAGCCGCTAGCTGTGATTCCGCCATACACAAAGTAGGAAACTGGTGTCGAGACGGTTGCGGCAGTGAGGGCGATCAGAAAGCCTGTGACAATGACTTTCCACCAGCTCTTGAACAATCCAGCGTTGGCGCATAACCCTGCCACTAATCCAATAAAGAAGGCAACGGGCCACCAAGGCAGGGCATTCGGGTCAATGGCAACACCCCAGATGATGTTGGAGAGGGCGCCTGTCAACGCACCGGCCCACGGACCACACAGGGCTGCTACAAGCACAGTGCCAATGGAGTCTAAGTATACAGGCAGCTTGAGCAGGAGAACGATTTGCCCGATGGCGATGTTGATTGCAATCGCTACGGGGATCAGTACCCAAGTCATCGTATTGAAATTACTTCCAATATTCAGCCAGGAGCTACTCTTCTGGCGTCGCATGGCTGTTTCTCGCATGGTTACCTCCATCAAAGATGATTAATCTGCCCGCAGGGGCGGAAAACACTCTTTTGGCTGGAATTTTATTTTTCTTTCCTGCGGATTATCTTACAGATTGTAACCCACAATGCATGTAACGGTTTCGGCGAAACAGCCTTAATCTTCAACTGCCCCACTTGGTGGCATCGAAACCGCGAGCCGTTCTATTCTCTCCACAAACAGATCGATAAAATCTCTTGCTTTTACCCCGAGTGCCACGTTCATGTTGGCGGGTTTTTTGCCATAGTTGTAAAAATCAGCCACAGTCTTGCCCATGGAAATCCCGCCTGAAAGGTCTACCTCAACCGGGAGTTCCTGGTAGGTGCATAATTCCGGCATAAAGGTCAAGGCTAGCGCGAGCGGATCATTGATGACGCATCCCTCAATTTGCTGGTACTCGTCATGAAATTCCATGTAGAAGCGCGTCGCATCTGCAACAAATTTCGTGATAGGTGAATCAATGTTCTGCAACCGGTTCACATCGCCCGGCGTTAGGATACATTGATAGGTCACATCCAGAGGCACGAGCGTAGTGGGAATTCCTACATGGTAAACGATCTGCGCGGCATGAGGGTCAACATAGGTATTGAATTCAGCCAATGCAGTTGTGTTGCCTTCATGCCGGAGCGCTCCGCCCATAATGATCAACTCTTTAAGCGCATCTACAATACGCGGTTCTTGGCGAATTGCCAGAGCGACATTCGTCAGTGGAGCGATCGCCACCAGAGTGATCTCTCCCGGCGACGCCAGGATCGTTTCGATGAGAAAATCGATCCCATGCTGACTGATGGACTTGGCGCGCGGCTCTGGAAGCTTCGCGTACCCCAAACCTGTGTCTCCGTGCGTCTCCGGCGCGAGCAAGGATGGCTGCACCAATGGCAGGTCACATCCCCTGGCAACAGGAATATGACTGGCATTTGCCAGTTCCAAAACGGAGAGTGCATTTGTTATCCCTTGTTCCAGAGAACAGTTACCATGCACAACGCTCAAGCCTTCAAGTGATAATTCCGGGGAAGCCAAGGCGAGCAGGATGGCACAGGCATCATCAATGCCGGGATCGGTGTCAAATAATATTTTTTTCGGCATGTTACCTTGTAATATCGTCATTGCGAGCGACCGGCTTTATCGTACGCTTCGACTGCGTGGCGCCTTGGCGCCACTCCGCTCAGCGCGAAGGGACTTACAATGACGAAAATATGTGGAATTATTCTCCGGCGAGAGAATGACTCAGTGTTTCCATTCTCTGCAGGAATAACTCAATGAAATCCTCGCCACGGACGTCCATCGCGACCTTCATATTGGCAGGTTTTTTCGTGACGTTGAAAATATCGGCAAAGGTTTTGCCCATGGAAACACCGCCAGATATATCGACATCCACGTAATATTCTTTCAATGTCAAAAGCTCGGGGGCAATGATCGTCGCCAGAGTCAATGGATCATGTAAGGCACAACCTTCATATCCCAGCTGAAGCGAGGCCTCCAAATAGACTTCCATCGCATCCCTAATAAAGCGGGTAATCGGTGAATTGATCTTTATCAATCGGTCAATATGTTCTTGTTTTAACAGACATTTATGGGTTACATCTAACGGAATGAGTGCGATTGGAATGCCTGAGTGAAAGACGATATAGGCAGCATGTGGATCAACATAGATGTTGAACTCAGCCAGGGGAGTCATATTTCCAGCTTCTTGTATTGCGCCGCCCATGATAACCAGTTCCTTCACCGCTTTTGCAAATATCGGTTCCTTGCGGATCGCCATGGCGATATTTGTCAATGGTCCAATGGGAAAGATACTGATCTCATTTGGCTCTGCAAGGAGGCGCTCGATCAAATAATCGACTGCATGTCCCCGGACTGGTTTTGTCTGTGGCTCAGGTAATTGCGAGTTACCGATGCCGCTCTCGCCATGCACAGACGCGGAGGCTCGCAGCGGCTGGATCAGCGGAAGTACGCTGCCCTGCGCCACAGGGACGTGACTGGCATGTCCCAACTCTAAAATAGACAATGCATTCCGTGTGGCTTTGTCTACCGTCACATTTCCTTGCGTGGTGGTCAATGCTTCAAGCTTGATCTCAGGAGAAGCCAAAGCCAATAAAAACGCGAAGGCATCGTCCACGCCTGGATCGGTATCAATGATGATTCGTTTTGGGTTCATACATGATATTCAGTAGGGGCACAGCAGATCAGAGCTGCTTTTGACCATTATTTGTTTTGCTGTGCCCCTACAAAATGCTCCACCTCTTCGCGTGTTGGTAAGGATGGTTGTGCACCAAATTTCGTTGTCGCCAGGGCACCACAGGCGCATCCGTAGCTGACCGCTTCTTCGAGCGATTTATTTTGTAGCAATGCAGAGGCAAATCCACCGATAAACGCGTCACCAGCGGCGGTAGTATCCACCACTTCCACCTTATACGTGTTTACGTGTGTTACCTGCTGACTTGAAACAATCAGCGCTCCATTCGCGCCGAGCGTGACGATCACATTTTGTGCGCCGCGTTCGAGCAATGTCTTGGCAGCTTTTTCTGCAGAAGAAATGTCATGTACCGATTGGTTTGTCAGTAAGCTTAGTTCGGTTTCATTGGGAAGGATAAAATTGGAAAGCGAGATAAGCTCATTCGACAAGGAGCGCGCTGGCGCGGGATTCAACAAAACTCGTAACCCACTTTCTTTGGCGCGTTGAGCAGCTGAGGTAACTGTCTCTATGGGAATCTCCAGTTGGAGCAGAAGCAGTTTGTAATCGGAAAAAGAAACGCTCGCTACATCTGCGTCACTTACCTGGCCATTGCCTCCCGGGGATAAGACAATGCTGTTCTGCCCATTTGGATCCACAACGATGATGGCTGTACCGGTAGCAGATTGCGAGTCGATTTGAACGTGTGAAGTATCTACATGATTTTGTTTCAGGTTATTGATAAGCTCAGGACCAAAGCTATCGTTCCCCACGCGCCCAAGCATCGAAACCGATGTGCCCTGTCTCGCCGCGGCAACTGCCTGATTGGCTCCCTTGCCACCAGGGATGATTTGCAGATCGCCTCCGCTGATCGTCTCACCGGGTTGAGGGAAACGGGGTGCCCGCACAACAAGATCGGCATTGAGTGAACCAACAACCAGAATGTCAGGCATATGCCGATTGATTTTACTCCATTTGAAATTTCCCATTAAGTTTGGCATATAATTGCCCAGCTTCGGAGATTCCATGAAAAGAGTCTGGCCCTTCTCATTCTATTTTCTTTACTTTGCCGCTTTCGCGTCCCTTATGCCATTCTTTGTCCTTTTCTATCAGAGACATGGTTTTAGCGGTGCCGAAATTGGACTACTGACTGGAGTGCCACCCTTAATTATCCTGATCGCGATGCCGTTCTGGACCGGCCTTGCAGATGCCAAGCGGTGGCATAAATGGGTGATGAGTCTGGGAATCACTATGTCGATCTTGGTTATATTTCTGTTGCCATCCCTCACAAGTTTTGCCGTCGTTTTTATAGCGATCATTTTATTTAATACGTTTCTTTCCCCTGTTTCCTCTCTTGCAGACAGCGCCACCATGACCATGCTTGGAGAAGAACGGGCCATGTATGGGCGCATTCGTCTCGGCGGCACAATTGGATGGGGCTTATTCGCTCCCATTGCGGGGGCAATGGCACAAAATTATGGTTTGAAAATTGTGTTCTGGAGTTTCTCAGCGATCATGCTGATTAACCTTTTTGTCAGCCAGAGATTTGTGTATAGCTCGCATGAAAAAGACACTTCGAACAGTGGCGGCATTCGTATCCTGTTGACCAACCGTCGTTGGATCAATTTTTTATTTTTAGCTTTTCTGGGAGGGCTTGGTTCGTTCTCGGCTGCCTCTTATTTGTATCCCTATATGGCTGAACTGGGTGCGAATGAATCGACCATGGGCATTGCACTCACGTTGTCAACACTGACTGAAATCCCCATGTTCTTTTTTGGGGACCGGCTTGTGAAGAAGTTTGGCTCTTATGGCCTGCTAATTCTAGCACTCGTGTTGTCCGGCACTCGGTCGTTGATATTTGCCGCAATTAGTACCCCTTTAATGGTATTGATCGTGCAAACATTTGGTGGGATGATCTTTCCGGCAATGTGGACAGCAGGCGTTTCCTACGCCGATGAACACGCTCCCGCGGGCTTGAAATCCACTGCGCAGGGACTTTTTGGCGCCGCGTCGTTCGGCTTTGGTTCTGCAGTCAGTGGGTTTGTCAGCGGGCTACTCTTGGAAAGTTTTGGTGGGCGCGGGATGTTTTTGGTGTTGGGGATTATCATCTTTGCCGGACTTGTCCTTGCCGAGGGAATCAGGCGCTTCTTCCCTGAAAAGAAGGAAGTTCCGCAAGCCGTAGTTATTGCTAGCGACAAATAAGAATGGGAAGCTGCGATTCACGCAGCATATAATTCACTGAACTTCCCACGGTCATTTCCTTGAGGATCGAGCCACTGTAACCACCCATAATCACAAGGTCAGCAGAGATCTCTTCTGCGGTGGTCTTTAAAGTATCTGCGGAATATTTTTTGCTGATGAAATCTGCTTCGATCTCATTGAATTCAAGATAATTCTGAGCAAACTCCTGTGCGGAACTGTCCGAAACAGCATCATCTAATCCGGTCAGGATCGTCAATTTTGTTTGCCATTGTTCTGCGAGATAAGTGGCAACGAAGAGTGCCTCTTTGGACTTCGGGCTTCCATCAAATGCCAGTAAAGCATGTTTCAGTTCCGAGATCTTGCCTGGAATCGCCAAGATGGGACGTGAGGAGCGTGTAATCAGCGTTCGAATGTGGGAAGCCAATGACTTGATCCCGGTGGATGGGGGATGGGAGATCTTGATCACAATTAGATCCGTGAGGGCACAGCGCTCCAGGATTTTCTGAACAGGGTCACCTGTTTCGATGGCCAATATACCTTGAACTTCTTCTTTTGCACAGATTTGATTAAATTGTCGCTGTAAGGCGAGGACGTCAGGATGATCTAATTCCGTCGTAGTCTTTACAATGTGAAGACCATGGATGTTTGCATTCTCCAACCGTGCAATATGGATGGCCTGGTCAAGAGCATCATGATTCGTACTGCTCCGATTGACAGGCACAAGAATATCTCTGAAGAGATGTTCCGTATAACGGTTGAGCAAGCGTGCCTTGCGCCAGCTTCCAGTCTGTGACTCTTCGTTGGTTGCGCGGCGGCTCCTATTATGGATCACTGCCTCTGCCGCAACCTCTGGGCGAATGGACCAGCCCAATTCCTTTTCCAGTTCGCTGCGATGTTCTGACATCCATACATACAGATCAGTGACCGTTCGATTCGGGAACCAGCGCATCATGCCGCGTTCGCGAACGGCTTCAGCGAAGGGAAGGTAGATTTCACCGTACCAGCTTGCGGCTGAGTCCTGGAGCGAGCACTCCTTTTGATCCTCTTCCTGTATCTGACAACGGCAGACGCAAATCTCATCCAGGAGTTTTTGATACCCGCCCGGAATGGTAATTCTGAGGTCCATGAATTCCGGTAATTTGCTCAATCCTGTCTGTTCAAGGAAGTCCGCATATTCGGCTTTGATAATTAACTCAGCAGGCTGGACATCCCGTGTGAGAGGAATATCCGTTTGAATTTCGATGACGTGGGCTTCGATGGTTTTCCATTTTTCCTGGCGCGCAACCGAGACGCGGTGGTTGCCATCGATCACAAAATACACTTCGCTGACTTTATAAACCTCGATGGGTGGTAGTCCCATACTGATTGGGTCTAATGAAATGGCCTTGACATTTGCCCAGCGCTGTCGATCCTCCACTCGGCGTGGCAGGAACGTGCGCGTGAAATCCGTGTATCGCCCAACGCTCCCGATAATGGCATCCACAGGGATCATTTGAATGCCTTTATCGGAACGTCCCTGCAGTTTGAGCTTATTGGCGATTTCTTCATAGGACAGCAATTCATTTGACCTGCCTGTGACACGTGCCAGCACTCCCTGCAGTTTGGCGCGCAGGTGGGCAGACTGGAAATCTTGTATGGCAAGACGAAAATTTGGACTGGTACTCATGTTAGGAAGGATTGTAGTTATTATAGTGGCTTAAACAACGCTTTTCAATGGAAGAATATTGAATGTCTTATTTTCACAGGCGCCGGAATAAAAAGTCCATCGAAAGTGATGGACTTTTTGCTAGACGCTCTAAAGATGATGTAGTTTACATCATCTTCAAAACCTTTTCAAGGACAGTTATTAATATTTTGAATAGCAGTCTGAATTTGTTGGATGCGGTTGGCAGGGCTGGGGTGAGTGCTGAAGAATTCTGGCGGGTCATTGCCCGAGCTGGATGCCTCCAAAATTTGCATCACACTGACCATTTCATTCGGATCATACCCCGCATCATTCATAAAGCAAACGCCATAACGGTCTGCCTCCAGTTCATCATCCCGTCCGTATTTCAACGTGATGAGTTGACCAATCAATGCCGCGATTTGGGCGCTGTTGGCGCTGGCCGGATTGTTGGGGTCATAAGCCGCAATGACTGCCGCGCCGGTGAGACCTTCCGTTAATTGGGTTTTGGCGATCTGTTCGGCGGAGTGGCGGGCGACTACATGTCCGATCTCGTGTCCCAATACGCCAGCCAGTTCTCCCTCTGTTTGAAGTTTATCGTATAACGCGC